>JAHZHV010000119.1:9302-14314 GCA_019420085.1 Christensenella sp. | reverse complement strand
GTAGAAAAAGGTCTGCCTGTAAAAAGACGGATATGCCCAAAGCAAGAAACGGGCCGCTGCTGCCACTGCGGCATTTGTGCGATTACAGCCGGTTTTTCAGGCGCCGGCGCATTTTCGGATGGAAAACTGTCGCTGTCATATGAGGTGGGCGGCGATCTTCCAACGCTGATCGGTGCGCAAAAGGCGCAGGAAACGATTGATTATACGGATGGAATTTATCTTTCCTTTGGCACAGATACACATGTGGAAGGGGTGAGTGATCCGGATTCCGTTCGTCAGATCCGGCGAAAGGCGATTCAGGCCGGATTGAAATTGGTTGATTGTCCGATTCGTCACTTGGGTACGGAAAAGGCGCAGGAACTGTATTTTGCCATTGAGCAGCATTTGCAGCAAAACGGTGTGGAAATCCTGTTTTCCACGACATGCGAGGACTTGATTGTGGAAAATGGCATATGCCGCGGCGTGCATGTGCGAAGCGGCGGGGATGCGTATGATATTCTGGCGCCGCATACGATTGTTGCGACAGGACGCCGCGGCGCCGATTGGTTGGAAAGGGTTTGTGCACAGCATGCGATTGCACATCAGGCGGGGACGGTGGACATTGGCGTACGCGTGGAAGTGCGCAATGAGATTATGGAACACGTCAACCGGGTACTGTATGAGTCCAAATTGGTGGGATATCCAAAACCGTTTAAGAACAAAGTGCGTACGTTCTGCCAGAATCCCGGCGGATTTGTAAGCCAGGAGAACTACGATAATGATTTGGCGGTTGTCAATGGACATTCCTATAAGGAATTCAAATCGGACAATACCAATCTTGCCATTTTGTGTTCTCACAACTTCAGTGAACCGTTTCATGAACCGATTGCATATGCAAAGAAAGTTGGAGAACTGACCAATATGCTGGGCGCAGGGCACATTCTGGTTCAGCGCTTCGGCGACATTTTGGAGGGGAAGCGCACATGGCAGGATGAACTGAGCCGTTCCAATGTGCGTCCATCGCTTCCCGATGCCGTTGCAGGCGATATTACGGCTGCGATGCCGTACAGGACGATGATCAATATGATTCACTTTATGCAGGCTGTAGATCAGGTTGTGCCGGGGTTTGCGGCGGAAGAGACATTGCTGTATTCGCCGGAATTGAAATTTTACAGCAACCGCGTCCGGATGGACACACATTTGAATACCAGTATGGAAGGCTTCCATTGCCTGGGTGACTCGTCCGGATGGACACGCGGCCTGATGATGGCATCCGCCATGGGGGTACTGATGGGGCGCGAACTGGCTCGCCGAATGCATGACTGAAGGCAACGGATCTTTGCAAACGCCGCATGCGGCGGCAATGACATTCCGGGAATGCTTGCAAAACGACGCAGTCCTGCTATACTGGATTCATGCGCGGCGCGCATGATGCAGGATGAAGCGGCAAAATGCGCAAAGAACATGGCGGCGGGCAGACATGCCCGCTGTTTTTTTGAGCGCTGTAGTTTTCTTGCGGGGGAAAAAACGGGATGCGGTATCGCACGGTGATTTTTGATTTGGATGGCACGCTGACAGACTCTGGGGAGGGCATTATTCAAAGCGCAATTTGTGCGATGCGGCAGATGGGATTGCCCATACCGCCGCGCGAAAAGCTGGAATTGATGCGCGGACCGTCACTGAAGTGGTCTTTTACGACTTTGTTTGGACTTACCGAGGAACAGGCGTATGAAGCGATACGCATCTACAGACGCTATTATAAGACGGTTGGCCTGCAGTACAATGGCATGTTTGACGGGGCGCTTGCCATGCTGGAGAAGCTGACGGCGTCCGGAATACGCGTGTATGTAGCATCGGCAAAGTATCAGCGTCATGCACGGATGGTTTGCCGAAAAATGGGGATCAGCCAGCGCATCTGCGGTGTATATGGAAGCGGAAATCCAAAAAAAGGAGCTGGTAAGGAAGTGATTCTTGCACGGATTTTGAACAAACGGGGTGTGCAGCAGCCGGCCGTGATGATTGGGGATAAGGACATGGATGTGCGCGCGGGTAAAGCCTGCGGTATTGACACGATCGGCGTATCCTATGGGTATGCGGCGCAGGGCGAGCTGGAAGCGGCACAGCCGACAACGATCATCTCCTCGATTGAGCAGCTTTGCCAGTATCTGTTACAGGAGTAAAGGACATGCACAAAAAGCAGGGATTGTTCATCGTTTTTGAAGGACAGGACGGTGCCGGAAAGAGTACGCAGATTGAAGCGTTGGCGGCTTTTTTGCGCGACGCGGGGCGCGACGTGGTACTGACGCGCGAGCCGGGTGGTACACCCATTGCAGAGAAAATACGGCAGGTATTGCTTGACAGGGAAAATGCGGGTATGAGTGCTGCATGCGAGGCGTATTTATATGCTGCCGCGCGTGCGGAGCACGTGGATAAAGTGATCGTACCGGCATTGCAGCGGGGTGCAGTTGTGCTGTGCGATCGCTTCATGCTTTCCTCTGTGGCGTATCAGGGCTATGGACGCGGACTTGGTGCTGAGCAGATCCGAAAACTCAATGCGCTTGCATTGAAAGGTGTAAAACCGGACTGTACGTTTTATCTTTCGCTGGACCCGCAGCTTGGTCTGTCGCGTATTGCGGCACGTCAGGCAGATCGCATTGAAATGGAGAATTTGGATTTTCATACGCGTGTCAGAGAAGGATATTTGTCTGCCGCGTCGAATGATATCAGTGTGCATATCTTAGATGCGCGTCAGGCGCCTGAGCAGGTCACGCGCCGTATGCTGGAGATTTTTTCCGGATTGTATGCGGCAAAGCTTTGACGTGTGCAGCGCTTTTGCGCTATACTAAGTAAAAGGTGCGCATTATGAATGCGCACGGTAGAAAGGGGAGTTTACTGTGAAACTTATCATTGCCATCGTTCAGGATGAGGATAGCCAGAAGTTTATCAGTGAGATGATGAAGGCTGGCTTCAGCGTTACCAAGCTGGCCACGACGGGCGGTTTCCTGCGCATCGGCAACACTACGATGATGATCGGCGTGGATGAGTCCCGTGTGGATGAGGCGCTGGATATTATCGAACATATCTGCAAGGCTCGCAAGCAGGTGGTCACTTCGCCGTCGCCCATGGCAGGTACGACGGGCGTTTACATTCCCTATCCGGTCGAGGTAACTGTTGGCGGTGCTACGGTTTTCGTGCTGGATGTGGAGCAGTTTAAGAAGTTCTGAGGATGAATCGGCTTTCGCATGCGCATACGACGCTTTTACTGTGTGAAGCGCAGACAGGGTTAGAAATGGTGCTGCGGGAAACGGCGCGCATATTATGCGCGTCGCCGCAGCCGCCGTGTGGTGTCTGCGCTGTTTGCAGACGCGTTCTTTCAGGAACACATCCTGATGTGCATGTTTTGGACCGCGGCACGTCGCCGATTCGGATCGACGACGTGCGCGCTTTTCTTGCGGAGGAGAGCCTTCGCGCATATGAAGCGCCCATGAAGACATATGTGATCGTTCATGCGCAGAACATGAATGCCGTTTGTCAGAATGCGCTTTTAAAGACGCTGGAGGAACCGGATGGCGATACACGGTTTTATCTGATCGCCGAGGATACACAGTCCCTCCTGCCGACGATATTGTCGCGCTGCGCCATACAACGGGTAGACGCAGATGCGGTAACAGAGCTGGCGCGCCGCTTACAGCAGGATGGTGCGACGGCTTTTTGTGCGCAAATGGCTGCAATGCTTTCGGGGGGATCGCTGCGGCATGCGCGTACAATTGCAGGGGATACGTCGTTTTTTGAAGCGGGCAAACGCGCGGCGGATGCACTTTGTGCATCGCTGGCCGATGAACATGCTACGATTGCACCGCTTTATTCGTTTGTGACACAAAAAGAAGATGCGCTTGATGCCTTTGTGTGGTGGCGCGCCGTGCTGCGGGATATGCTTTGCAGCAGTGCGCATGCGCGCGTACCGCATTATTTGCTGAACCCGCCGCATGGATTTGAATGCTGCGTGGAACGTTTGGGAGCACGCGGTGCAACCGCACTGCTTGCGGCGTTGGATAAAGCGCAGATGCAGATAGAGGGCAACGTTTCTGCCCAGCTGGCAGCAGACGGTTTTTTTGCTGCAGCAATGAAGGAGAAGGAAAAATATGGCCAAGGTTGTAGGCGTTCGTTTTAAAAAGACGGGCAAAGTATATTATTTTGATCCGCAGGATTTGGAATTGGAAAATGGAATGGTCGTGGTGGAAACTGCAAATGGCATGGAATGTGCGGAAATGGTTTTTCCACCGCGGGAAGTACCGGATGATCAGATTTCTTCGGAACTGAAAAAAGTAGTTCGTCAGGCAACACAGCAGGACGAGGCGCGCATGTGCGAACGGGAGGATAAAAAAGAGGAAGCACTGCGCATTTGTCAGCAGAAGATTGAAGCACATAAACTGGAGATGAAGCTGATCGACGTTGACATTGCCTTTGACGGAACAAAAATCACATTTTTCTTTACGGCGGACGGACGTGTCGACTTCCGTGAACTGGTGAAGGATCTGGCACATGTGTTCCGTACGCGCATTGAGCTTCGTCAGATCGGCGTGCGTGATGAGACAAAAATGATGGGCGGTATCGGTGCCTGCGGCAGAGTTTGCTGCTGTACGTCGTTTTTGAATGAGTTTGCGCCGGTATCGATTAAGATGGCAAAGGAACAGAGTTTGTCGCTGAACCCGACGAAGATTTCAGGACTGTGCGGACGGCTGATGTGCTGCCTGAAATATGAGCAGAATTATTATGAGCAGGCGCGCAAGCAGATGCCGCGTACGGGCAAGGAAATTAAAACGCCGGACGGCATTGGCACGCTGCTTGAAAATAATGTTTTGAAAAAGACGTGCCGCGTGCGGGTGACGCTGCCGGACGAGACGGTCGATATCAGGACGTATACATTGGACGAAATTGCACGTGCTGAAGCGGGCCTGCCGCCGCTTAAAAAAGAGCCGGAGCATGAAAGCGAAGCATTGGAGACGGCGATGACGTATGTATCGCGCCGGACG
>JAHZHV010000119.1:0-9292 GCA_019420085.1 Christensenella sp. | reverse complement strand
CGGGCCAACACCCGGCAGCAGCCGCGTGCAGACAAGCCGCAGCGTGCGGAACGGGCGCAGCAGCAGCGTAAACGCACCAAACCGGCACCGCAGCAGGCGGATGGAGGACAGGCACAGGAGCGCAGCGCCAATGCGCCGCATAGTCAGCGTGTATCCAGGAATGCGCCGCATAAACAGACGCAGCAGGGACAAACGCGTCAGGAAAACGGCAAGACACGCGGTGGTGCGGGAGGACGTGCGTCACAGGCAGCCAGCCGCGGCAGACAGCCGCGGCCGCAGACGGGCAAGAGCGCGGAAGCGGAGGCGGTCACGCTTCGTCCGGCGGCGGAAGTGCACAAGAGCCCTTCTGCCCGGCGCAAGAATCATTCTGCACGCCGTCGTCCCCGTCCGCAGGGCAGAGCGCATGAGGCTGAGGAAATGGTTCGTCTTGTTCCCGCGACGCCGAAACAGGATGATTGAGGACAAAGAAAAAAAGCCTTTCGACACACTGTGTGTCGAAAGGCTTTTTTACGTTTCATATTCGATGAGGCGTTTTGCACATGCTCTGCATGCATAGGCTATGGGAAATCCTACGGTTACGGAATACATATCGGACGCCGGCAAGACGGCATGAAGTCTTTGCATTTGCTTGGTAGCGTAGCACAAAGGCCAGCCCGCTCCATCCGACAGAAAGAATGCGTTGCCGTGTTTTTTTACGACCACCTTTTTTCACAGTCTGACCGCAGCATGGGATGATTACTTCTCGGTTTGACTGCCGCAACGTTTTTACACAATGCTTCGGATGAAGGCTTTGTCTTAAATGTCGGACGAAAGAAGGGACGAGGTAAGGAACTGACGGAATGCCGTAGGTACGGCCACCTGATGTGCCAGCTGACTGCGGGAGAACCATTCAAAAGCATCGGACATATCGGAACAATGAAAATAATATCCGCGCATGTTCCAGGCAACGTGTGTAAAGACATGCGTGCGTTCGATGCGGCGGATTGGAGCAGCCTGAACGATTCCCCATGTTTTCATAATATCTGCAAGATGTTGTTCCTGCAGCAATCCGTCCGTATGCGGTAATTCCCAAAGCCCGGCCAAAAGCCCCGTTGCCGGACGGCGGCGCAATGCAATCCGATCGCCGCACAGAAAGATAAATACCGTCATTTCCTGCACGGGACGCGCCTTTTTGGGGGTGCGCACCGGATATAACAGCTGCGTGCCGGAAGCGTTGGCACAGCACAGCGCAGCCAGGGGACAGCTTGCACAATGAGGCGCGCCATTTGGCAGGCAAACGGTTGCCCCAAGTTCCATCAGCGCCTGTGTAAAATCGCCTCGCTGCCCCTGCGGCGGATAGGCGGCGGCAAGCAGTGCTTCTGCGTTTTGCCGCGCTGCGGGTGTATTGCACGGCGTTGCATCGGCTTGCAGACGCGCCAGCACCCGCAGGACGTTGCCGTCGACGGCGGGCGTCGGCTGCTCGAAACAGATGGAACAGATTGCCCCTGCGGTATACGCACCGATTCCTGCAAGCGCGCGGATCTGTGCATACTGTTTTGGAAATTGTCCGCCGTACAGGGAAACAATTTGCACTGCGGCTTTTTTTAAATAATCCGCCCTTCGGTAATAGCCAAGTCCTTCCCACAGCTTGTGCAGAAGTTCCGGTGAAACGTCTGCAAGTGCATATGGGTCCGGAAGCTGTGCGATAAACTGTATGTAATGGGGAATCACGGCTTCCACGCGCGTTTGCTGCAGCATAATTTCAGAAATCCATACGCGATACGGCTGCCGGTCCCGACGCCAGGGAAGGTCGCGCGCATGTTCTTTGTACCATGGCAAAAGACACGGCGCAAGCGCGTGTGTCAAATCTTTTTCCTGCAAGCAATCACCTCCCTGTTCATACTATTTTTCGATAGATACAGCGTTGATTCCTGCCTGTTTTGCCGAACGATGATATCTTTACAAACGGGACGTTTTTGTGATAGAATAAATGCACTTTCAACAGGAGGTGTAACCATCATGAAAATCTCTGATGCGTGTGTATCTTGCGGCGCTTGCGCTGGCGAGTGCCCTGTCGGTGCGATTTCTCAGGGTGCTGATCGTTATGAAATCGATCAGGACAAGTGCGTGGACTGTGGTGCCTGCGCAAGTGTTTGCCCCGTCGGTGCGCCCGTGAACGAATAAAATTCGTTTCGCTGCGCTGGACAAGTTGTTTTGACAATCGGGTCAAAGAAGCATGCTTCTTTGACCCTTATTTTTTGCATATGATTCGAACGGTTATAGAACCGAAAAACAATTGTAACAGATTTGACGAGTCTTTGACGAATGTGTTATAATTATTGCGGTATTTGTGCGGATGCATACGATGTGCACTGCGCTTTATCCGGGTGACACATGCGAAAAATTCGTGATAAGACAGCGTGAAAGTAGAGTTTGAATCGATTTTAAGAAGGATGATGCAGGTGAGACGAAATACAGCGGTGCTGCGCAAACAAAACAGACTCAGAACGACGGTTGTGGTATGTGCCGGTATTTTGGTTTTCAGTGCGGCGGCTATTTTGGCCGGACGGTACTTAAATCGGGATGAGGCGCTTTTTGTGCGGGATGACCAGGGGCGCATCGTGGCAATTCGGGCGCTTCAGCAGGAAGAGGCGCAGACGCTTGGTTTTGCCTGTGTGGGATCTGATGTGACGCAGCTGCAGCAGCGTCTTGCGGATTATGGTTACTATACGGGAGAGCCGACCGGTTTTTATGGCACGCAGACGGCGCATGCAGTGCGCGCATTTCAGCAGGCCAACGGTCTTGCGGCAAGCGGCCTTGCCGACGGGGCTACGTGCAGTCTTCTGGCGCAGGATACTGCCACGGCATGCGCGGTATACGAACAGATGCTGCAGCAGGAACAAGAGGCACTTGCGCGCGGGCAATCCCTTGTAACGGCGATGACGTATGCACCCAATGCATTATCCGGCTCGGCACAGGTTGAAGTTTGGGATGCGCGCAACGCGTCTTATGTTGAATTTGCAGATGGGCAGGCGTATGCCGCGCCATCGCAGGATGCGCAGGCACAAACCGCTGCCGCGAGCGATCCCAATTATTTGAAATTAGGCGATGAAAATGAGCGCGTAGCGCAGATTCAGACGCGGTTGAATGAACTTGGCTACTATGTCGGCGCAGCGGTATCCAATTATTATGGCACCATGACGCAGACCGCCGTTTTGAATTTCCAGAAGGCAAATGGTTTGCCGCTGGATGGCGTCTGCGGTGCCCAGACGCAGAATTTACTGTTTTCTGATGCTGCTGTAACGTTTGATGCGTATCTGGCTGCTGGTGGCGTGGAATATTCCAAACGCGATGAAGTGATTGCGCAGCTGATTGCCTATGCAAAGAACTATCTTGGGTGTCCGTACGTCTGGGCAGGCGCGGGTCCGCGTGTGTTTGACTGCAGCGGATATACGATGTATATCTATCGGCATTTCGGATATTCGTTTGGACATGGATGTTCTGTGCAGTCCAATGCGTTGGGAGAGCAGCTTGGCGTATCGCAGCTTCTGCCGGGTGACATCGTATTCTTTGATACCAACGGCGGACATAATTCTCTGGAACATGTTGGAATTTATATCGGCGACGGGCAGTTTATCCATGCAAGTTCCGGTGGGGGACGGGTCATGATCAATTCACTGACGTCCGGATATTACAGCAGCACCTTCATGTGGGGAAAACGTGTGATTCCGCTGTAAGACGGATATAAAAAGCAAATGGGGGACAGATTCACCTGTCCTCTTTTTTTCGGGAAGGGAAAAGGATAAGCGTATGAACGGTAAATTGATGTTGTGCGCAACGCCGATCGGAAATTTGGGCGATATTACGCTACGCGCACTGGAGACGCTGAAAAGCTGTGATGTGATTGCAGCAGAGGATACACGCTGTGCGGGGATTCTCCTGCAAAAATATGAAATAAAAAAGCCTATGATTTCCTGTCATGAACACAATATCATGCAGGCAAAAGATCGTATTTTGGACATGCTGCAAAGCGGGATGTCGGTGGCGTTGATTTCCGATGCCGGTATGCCGGGTATCAGTGATCCGGGCGCGGAGATTGCATCTTATGCGATGGATGCGGGGTTTGAAGTAACGCTTTTGCCGGGACCGTCCGCAGGCATTATGGCGCTTGTGCTCTCCGGCCTTGATGCGCGCCGTTATTGCTTTGAAGGCTTTTTGCCTGTAAAGGGCGAACAGCGCCGTGCGCGTCTTGAGGATATACGGGCGCAGCGCATGACGATTGTGCTGTATGAGGCGCCGCACAGATTGGAACGCACTCTGCGCGATCTGTATGAAACGCTGGGGGACAGGCGCATTGCGCTTGCGCGGGAATTGACAAAGATCCATGAGCAAGTGGAACGCACAACATTACTGCAGGCGCTTTCGGCAATACAGGATCGTTCCCCGCGGGGAGAGTACGTGGTTGTCATTGAGGGGGCGGTGCAGCAGGATGCAGAACAGGCGGCGGATCTGGACAGCGTTGTGCGGGAACAGCTGCAGCGCGGACTGGGGACAAAAGGTGCGGCGAAGGAAGCAGCCCGCCTTTTGGATATCCCTGTGCGCGACGCTTACACAGCAGCGCTGCGGCTGCAAAAACAGGATTGAAGCGGTCATCGTGATGGCTGCAGGACAGATGCAAAAAAGGCTGGGATGCACGCAAAAAACAGAGCGTGCACCGCGGCCTTTTTATCGATTTTGCATATGGTGCATGTGCGGTATGTGTCGGGCATATAGCATAACAGCAAGGGAAGAAAAAAGGAGGATATCTTGGATTATGAGCCGTATTTTTGCGATCCTCTTGCTTGTTGCATGTGTGCTTTGCCTTGTTAACGGAAAAACGGCGCAGGTAGCACAGGCATTGCCGGAGGCTGCCGCACAGGCCGTACAGCTTTGTATTGGCCTTTGCGGCGGGTATGCGTTTTGGATGGGACTGATTGAAACGGCACGTGAAGCCGGCGCCCTGCAGGGAGTATCCCGCATGCTCTCACCGCTGCTGCGGCGTTTATTTCCCAATACCGGACAGGAAGCGATGGGGCATATTGCAACCAATCTTTCAGCCAACATGCTGGGAATGGGAAATGCCGCAACACCCAGTGGGCTGGAGGCGATGCGCAATTTGACCGTCGGCGCGCGGGGAGAAGCAACGCGTGATATGATTATGCTCGTTGCGGTGAATATATCTTCCATTCAGCTTTTGCCAACCGGTGCGATGACCGTACTGGCGCAGGCGGGCATGCAGCAGCCGCAGCGTATGATTCTGCCATCCCTTGCAGCGACATGTGTTTCTACGGCGGTGGCTGTTGCGGCAGTGCTTCTGCTTGACAGGGTGTGGCCATGCAGCGATTGATACAGGTGTTTTCGCAGTCGCTGCCGGTTTTGCTGCTGCTTGTCGTGATGCTCTGCACATTGCTGCGTGGGAAAGACGCCTACAGCGCATTTGTGCGCGGCGCCGGACAGGGAATCCGCACGGCGGCACAGATCATGCCGTATGTTGCGGCAATGCTTGTGCTCAATGCGTGCGTGACCGCTTCGGGACTGCTGCAGGTTCTGCAGACGATTTTGGGGCCGTTGTTTGGCTTTTTGGGCGTGCCGCGTGAGCTGACGGGCTTTGCATTGTTGCGTCCGTTCTCCGGTTCGGGCGCCCTGGCGCTTTTGAGCGACATCTGCACGCAATACGGCGCGCAATCGCCGCAGGCGTTTACGGCAGCGGTGATGATGGGATCCACGGAGACGCTGTTTTACACCTTCGCGCTGTACTTTGGCGCTGCAGGTGTGAAAAAGACGCGTTATGCATTGCTTGCGGCGATGCTTTCAACGCTTGCAGGTTATGCGGCAAGCGCATGGATTTGTGCGCGGATCTTGTAAAATATGCGCATACGCGCTACACTGGCGGTGCAATTCTATTTAAAAAAGAGGTATGAAATATGACAATTCAGACCTGGCCCGTGCCCTGTGAACAGACGCAGGTGCAGGATGCGGTGGCGGTCGTAATTGACGTGCTGCGTGCAAGCACGACGATGGTTACGGCGCTTGAAAATGGTGCAGCCGGCGTATTTGCGGTTGGGAGCGTGGAGGATGCCTTTGCGCTGGCTGAGAAACTGCCGGGGGCGCTGATTGGCGGCGAACGGGATGCATTGAAAGTGGATGGATTCGATCTTGGGAATTCCCCGTTTGAATATACGCCGCAGGTGGTTGCGGGAAGGGACATCGTGATGACGACAACCAACGGCACACAGGCTGCAGAGGCGGCAAAGCAGGCACATGAAATGATCGTTGCCGGCTTTATCAATGTTTCTGCCGCAGCACGGTATCTGCGCGCCCAGGACAGGCCTGTTGTAATTTTGTGCGCGGGAACAAAGCGGCGCTGTGCATTGGAAGATGCCCTGTGCGCAGGAATGCTGGCGGACAAGCTGGATCAAACGCAGATTTGTGATTTTACGCGTCTGTGCCGCGAGGTGTATCGTGCGCATAAAGCCGATCTGGCAGACTTTCTGCAAACATCGGCGCATGCGCAGAACCTGATTAAAAAAGGATTTGCGCGTGATTTGCAGCGCGCCTTTACGGCCGATCTGTCCAATGTTGTGCCGCGCAGGGATGCGCGGGGCGCACTCGTGGCATATTGACAAAGAAAGTGCCCGGACGTATAGTAAAAAGAAGACTGTTGCTGCACTTTGCAGCACGGGACAAGCATCCTATTTGGGAGGAACGGTCATGGAACAAAAGCCAAAATTCTATTTGACGACGCCGATTTATTATCCAAGTGACAAGCTGCACATTGGCCACGCTTACTGCACGGTGGCTGCTGACACGATGTGCCGCTTTAAACGCATGTCGGGCTATGACGTTATGTTCCTCACCGGTACGGATGAGCACGGGCAGAAAATTGAACGCCGTGCGCAGGAAAAGGGTATAACGCCAAAGCAATATGTTGATGAAATCGTGGCGGGGATCAAAGATCTGTGGAAATTAATGGACATTTCCTATGATAAGTTTATCCGCACGACGGATGAGGAACATGTGCGCGGCGTGCAGGATATTTTTATTAAGCTCTACGAGCAGGGCGATATTTATAAAAGCGAGTATGAAGGCTGGTACTGTACGCCATGCGAGTCGTTCTGGACCGAGCTGCAGTTAAAAGACGGCATGTGCCCCGATTGCGGCCGACCCGTAGAACGCATGAAGGAAGAAAGCTATTTCTTCAAAATGAGCAAATATCAGGACTTCATGATTCAATACATTGAGGATCATCCGGAGTTTATTCAGCCGCCGTCCCGTGCAAATGAAATGCTGTCCAATTTCCTTCGGCCGGGACTGGAGGATCTTTGCGTCTCGCGTACGACGATCAAATGGGGGATCGAAGTTCCCTTTGATCCGAAGCATGTTGTTTATGTCTGGCTCGATGCGCTGAGCAATTATATTACCGCATTGGGCTATGGCAGTGACGATACGACGCTGTTTGACCGCTACTGGCCGGCGGATGTGCATTTGGTCGGCAAGGAGATTGTGCGGTTCCACACGATTATCTGGCCGATCATGTTGCATGCGCTGGGACTGCCGCTGCCAAAACAGGTATTCGGGCATGGCTGGCTTGTGCTGGACGGGGGGAAAATGTCCAAGTCCAAGGGCAATGTTGTGGATCCCGTTGTGCTGTGTGAACGTTATGGCGTGGATGCCATCCGCTATTTCCTGATGCGGGAGATGCCCTTCGGCGCGGACGGCGTGTTTAATAATGAGGCGCTCTTAAACCGTATGAATTCCGATCTGGCCAATGACCTTGGCAATCTGGTCAGCCGTACGGTGGCAATGGTCGAAAAGTACTTTGACGGCATTGTACCGCCGTGCGGAAAACTGGAAGCGGTTGACATGGAACTGCGTCAGATGGCGCAGAGCCTGCCCGATCGTGTCGAGCAGCATATGAATGGATTCCAGTTCTCATTGGCGCTTTCGGACATCTGGCAGTTTATTGCGCGCAGCAATAAGTATATCGATCAGACGACGCCTTGGGTGCTTGCCAAGGATCCTGCGCAAAAGGAACGCCTGGGAACGGTCATGTATCATCTGATTGAATCCATTCGCATCGTTGCAGCGCTTATCGCGCCGGTGATGCCGCATACGCCTGCCAAAATTTGCGCGCAGATTGGTCTTGCAGATGACAGCCTGTTGACGTTTGAATCCGTGCACACGTTTGGCCTGTATCCTGCAGGCAATCAGGTTTGCAAGGCAGAGGCGCTGTTCCCGCGCATTGACATTGCCAAGGAGCTGGATATTATCGATTCTCTGACGGGACAAAAGAAAGATGCCCCGGATGCAGAGAAAAAACCTGCGCAGAAGGCTGCAGCGAAGCAGAAAGAGACTTCGGATGCCGGAAAGAAGGAACAGGAAGCCCCGCAGGACTATATTGGAATTGATGACTTTGCCAAAGTGCAGCTTCGTACCGCGCGGGTTATCGCATGTGAACCGGTGGAGGGCAGTGAAAAACTGCTGAAGTTTACGCTTGATGACGGAACGGACAAGCCGCGTACGATCCTTTCGGGGATTCGCAAGTGGTATGACGATTATGCCGCGCTTGTAGGAAAGGACGTCGTTTTTGTGGCCAATTTAAAGCCGCGCAAGATGATGGGAATGCTTTCGGAGGGCATGCTTCTGTCTGCTGAGGCAGAGGACGGCAATCTGTCGCTGCTTTCACTCGAGCATGCAGTTCAGGGCGGAAGTAAAATCTCATGACGATGTGGTTTGACAGTCATGGTCATTTAAATGACGAACGTTTTGACGATGATCGAGATACGCTGATTGCGCAGCTTCCTGCGCTTGGCGTTGGCGGCATGGTGGTCGTAGGATATGATCCGGACGAAAAACGCTGTGCGCTGTCGGTGGCCCAAAAAGCGCCATGGTTATATGCGGCGCTGGGTGTACATCCGCATGAAGCGCGGCAATGGAGTGAACAGACCGAAGCGGAATTGAAACGTTTGTGCCGGGATGATAAGGTCGTTGCACTGGGCGAAATCGGATTGGATTATCACTACGATTTTTCTGCGCCGGATGTGCAAGAGCGTGTCTTTGCGCGTCAGATGGCGCTTGCACGGGCTTTGGATCTGCCGGTTATTGTACATATGCGCGAGGCTACGGCCGATACCATGCAGATCATTCGCGAGGCTGGCGATATTCCCGGTGGTGTCATGCACTGTTTCAGCGGCAGCGCTGAGACGGCGCGGGAGCTTCTGGATCGCGGCTGGTATATTTCATTTGCCGGTACGCTGACGTTTGCCAATGCACA
>JAHZHV010000118.1 GCA_019420085.1 Christensenella sp. | reverse complement strand
AGGGCGGCCGTACGGTTGGTGCAGGCGTCGTTGCCAACATCATCGAAGACTAATTGTACATCGTTTTTCACCGAAATCCCGGGCGCTTTTGGGCGCTCGGGGTATCGGTTTGAAAAAATATAAAAAAATTATTGCGAAATGCATCAAGCTGTTGTATACTTTATGAGTTGCGACCTATTCTCAAAGGGTTGAAGCGGAAGGTTGCCGGCCCGGCCGGGTAGTTTCCGTGGACCATGTCCGACAATCGGGCGACGGGCTCAGGGTGAGCGCCGTCGAGAAAAAAGACGGTGCGACACACACGGCTGAGTGTATTTGAGAACAACCAAGGAGGAAGACCAATGGCCAAACAGAGGATCCGTATTAAACTCAAGGCTTACGAGCATGTGCTGATCGATATGGCTGCAGAGCGTATCGTAGACGCCGCGCGTCGTACCGGCGCACAGGTATCCGGGCCCATCCCGCTGCCGACGGAGAAGGAAATCGTCACGATCCTTCGCGCGCCCCACAAATATAAGGATTCCCGTGAACAGTTTGAAATGCGCACCCATAAGCGCCTGATCGATATTCTCGATCCCACCAGCAAGACGGTAGACGCGCTGATGCGTCTGGACCTGCCTGCGGGCGTGGACATTGAAATCAAGCTGTAAGCAGGCAAAGGAGGACATCATGAAAAAAGCGATTCTGGGAAAGAAAATCGGTATGACCCAGATTTTTGCGCAGGACGGCACCGTTACGCCGGTTACGGTTGTGGAAGCGGGCCCCTGTGTCGTGGTGCAGCTTAAGAGCCTGCAGCGCGACGGTTACGAAGCCGTTCAGGTCGGCTTCGGCGACATCCGCAAGAAGCTGGTGAATAAGCCGGTATCCGGGCATTTTGCCAAAGCCGGCGTCGAAGTCAAGCGCTATCTGCGCGAGTTTGCCTTCGAAAACAGTGCTGACTATGAAGTCGGCCAGGAAATTCGCGCCGACATTTTCGCTGAGGGCGACAAGGTCGACGTTACCGCTACGAGCAAGGGTCACGGCACCGCAGGCGTCATCAAGCGCTGGAATGCAAAGGGCGGCCGCAAGTCGCACGGTGCATCGCGCTTCCATCGCCGTCCGGGCTCCATGGGCTCAAGCAGCAATCCCTCCCGCGTGTTTAAGAACCGTAAGCTTGCCGGTCACTACGGCTGCGAAAAGGTCACGATCCAGAACCTGAAGATCGTCCGCGTGGACGTTGAGCGCAACCTGCTTCTGATCAGCGGTTCCGTGCCCGGCATCCGCGGCGCTCTGGTGACGGTGCGCGAGTCGGTCAAGGCTTGACGCAGCGCGCAGGTCACAGGAATTAGAAGGAGGACAGTCATGCCTAAGGTTGCATTGATGAATGTTTCGGGTGAAACCGTTGGCCAGATCGAGCTTTCCGATGCGATTTTCGGAATCGAGCCCAACGTGCCCGTTATGCATGAGGTTGTGCGCGCCCAGCTGGCGAATCGTCGCCAGGGCACGCAGAGCGCTCTGACCCGCACGGAGGTTCGCGGCGGTGGTCGTAAGATCTATCGTCAGAAGGGCACCGGCCGCGCACGTCACGCGTCCAACCGCGCGCCGCAGTTTACGCACGGCGGCGTCGTGTTCGCCCCCAAACCCCGTCTTTATAAGCTGCATGTCAACAAGAAGGTTCGCCGCCTTGCCATGAAGAGCGCGCTTTCCGCACAGGTTGCGGATCAGTGCCTGGTCGTGGTCGACGAACTGAAGTTGGACGCCCCCAAGACTGCCGAGATGAAGAAGATCTTCGAAAAACTCGGTGCGGGCGCCCGTGCGCTGGTAGTTCTGCCCGAGGTTGACGTTAACGTCTCCCGCTCGGTGCGCAACATTGCCGGCTGCAAGACGCTGCTTGTCAACACGCTTAACGTCGTTGACATCCTCAAGTACGACACGCTGGTGCTGACCCGCGCTGCCGTCGAGAAGATTGAGGAGGTTTACGCCTGATGAAACACTATCAAGACGTTATCATTCGTCCGATCCTGACGGAAAAGAGCTACGACGGCATCGCCGACAAGCGCTATACGTTCCAGGTGGACATTCACAGCAATAAGACCGAGATCAAGCAGGCCGTCGAGGCGCTGTTCGGCGTCAAGGTTGCGAAAGTCAATACGCTTCGCACCCAGGGCAAGATCAAGCGCATGGGCAGAACCAGCGGCCGTACCCCCGAGATCAAGAAGGCGATCGTCACGCTGGATCCTTCCAGCAAGGCCATCGAGTTCTTCGAGGGCATGTTCTAATTAGGGAGGAGAAAACAAAATGGCGATTAAGAATTTCAAGCCTACTTCCCCGGCCCGCCGCTTCATGTCCGTCTCCACGTTTGAGGAGATCACGACCAACAAGCCCGAGAAGTCGCTGCTTCGCACGAAGAAGAGCGTCGCGGGTCGCAATGCTGACGGCCGCATCACGGTTCGTCATCGCGGCGGCGGCGTCAAGAGAAAGTATCGCGTGATCGACTTCAAGCGTGACAAGGATGGTATCCCCGCCCGTGTTGCGACGATTGAGTACGATCCCAACCGCAGCGCGAATATCGCATTGCTGCACTATGTCGACGGCGAGAAACGCTATATCATCGCACCCGATACACTCCGCGTGGGCGATATGCTTATGAGCGGTGAAGGTGCTGACATTCGTCCCGGCAACGCGCTTCCGATCTCCGCGATCCCGCTTGGCACGATGCTTCATAACATTGAGCTTCTGCCGGGCAAGGGTGGTCAGATCTGCCGCGCGGCTGGCACGGCGGCACAGCTGATGGCTAAGGAAGGCAAGTATGCGCAGGTTCGCCTCCCCTCCGGTGAGGTGCGGCGCATTCCGATGGGCGCCAAGGCGACCGTCGGTCAGGTCGGCAATCTGGATCACGAGAACGTGTCCATCGGTAAGGCCGGCCGCAAGCGCCACATGGGCGTGCGTCCCACCGTGCGCGGCGTGGTCATGAACCCTGTCGACCATCCGCATGGCGGCGGCGAAGGCAAGAGCCCTGTGGGTATGCCCAGCCCGCTGACCCCCTGGGGCAAGCCGGCAATGGGATATCGTACCCGCAAGAAGAATCAGCCCAGCGACAAGTTTATCGTTCGTCGCCGTTACTCCAAGTAACGCGCGCCGCGCCTAAGAACAAGGAGGCTTCAGGAAAAGATGTCAAGATCGGTTAAGAAAGGGCCTTTTGTCAGTGACAGCCTTTTTAAGAAAATTGCCGAGATGAACGAGAAAAACGAGAAGAAGGTCGTTCGTACCTGGTCTCGCGCCTCGACCATCTTCCCGGAGTTTGTCGGTCATACCATCGCTGTACACGACGGTCGCAAGCATGTGCCCGTTTATATCACAGAGGAAATGGTTGGCCACAAACTGGGTGAGTTTGCGCCCACCCGCACGTTCCGTGGACACGCGGGCGAGAAATCGTCCGGCGGCCGCTGATAACGGAGGAGCAGTACAATGGCAACAAGAATGAAAACCAAAGCGGCTTACCGCGAAGAGAACCGTGACCGTCGTCCCTACGCGGTTGCGCGTTATATCCGCATCAGCCCCAAGAAGGTCAGCATCGTGCTTGACCTGATTCGCGGCAAGTCTGTCGCCGAAGCGGATGCGATTTTGGAATACACCCCCAAGTCTTCCGCCCCGGTTGTGCGCAAGCTGCTTGCCAGCGCAACAGCGAATGCGGAGAACAATCAGATGATGAATCGTGACGGCCTGTATGTCGCTGAGACATTCGTCGGCCCTGGTCCGACGCTCAAGCGCTACCGTCCGCGCGCCCGCGGCAGTGCAGCACCCATCCGCAAGCGCACGAGCCACATCACCATCATCTTGGACGAGAAAGAGTAAGGCAGGAGGGTATTATGGGCCAGAAAGTTAATCCGCATGGAGCCCGTGTCGGCGTCATCAAGGGCTGGGATACCCGTTGGTATGCCGATAAAAAGCATTTTGCCGACTTCCTGATCGAGGATCACAAGATCCGTACGCATCTGAAGGAAAAGCTTGCCGATGCCAGCGTTTCCAAGATCGAGATCGAAAGAGCAGCCGGTAAGATTACCGTAAATATCTTTACCGCCCGTCCCGGCATTGTTATTGGCCGCGGCGGTGCAGGAGTCGAGGCAATCCGTAAGGATCTTGCCGCGATGACCAAAAAGACGATTGCGCTGAACGTTGTTGAGATCCGCAATGCGGATATGGATGCGCAGCTGGTCGCCGAGAACATTGCTTCTCAGCTTGCCCGCCGTATTTCCTTCCGCCGCGCACTCAAGCAGGCGATTGGCCGCACAATGAAGGCTGGCGCCAAGGGTATCAAGACGCAGGTTGCAGGCCGTCTGGGCGGTGCAGAAATTGCTCGCAGTGAGGGTTACCATGAGGGTTCGATCCCGCTGCAGACGCTGCGCGCTGACATTGACTATGGCTTTGCAGAGGCGCATACGACCTATGGCCGCATCGGCGTCAAGGTCTGGATCTACAAGGGCCAGATCCTTCCGCAGAAGAAGGGTTTTGCCACCGAGAAAAAGGGAGGGCGCTAAGTTATGTTGATGCCTAAAAGAGTGAAGCGCCGCAAGGTTTTCCGCGGACGCATGAAGGGCGCCGCGCAGCGCGGCAACTTCCTTGCATACGGTGATTACGGCATCGAGGCTCTGGAGCCCTGCTGGATCACTTCCAATCAGATTGAGGCCGCCCGTATCGCCATGACTCGTTATACGCGCCGCGGTGGTCAGGTCTGGATCAAGATTTTCCCCGACAAGCCCGTTACCGCAAAGCCGGCCGAAACCCGCATGGGTTCCGGTAAAGGTTCTCCGGAATACTGGGTTGCGGTCGTCAAACCCGGCCGCGTACTGTTTGAGATTGCCGGCGTTCCTGAGGAGACCGCGCGTGAAGCGCTGCGTCTTGCCTCGCACAAGCTGCCGGTGAAGACCCGCTTTATCAAGCGCGAAGATCAGAAAGACGAGGTGGGCATCGATGGCTAAGAATGCATACGCTGATTTGACCATGCCCGAGCTGAACGACAAGCTGAAGGATCTGAAAGCTGAGCTTTTCAATCTTCGCTTCCAGCTTGCCACGGGCCAGCTGCAGAACCCCATGCTGATTGGGGAGTGCAAGAAGAATATTGCCAGAGTCCACACCGTCATCCGCATGCGTCAGCTCGACGCACAGGCGCAGTAACGGGTTGAAAGGAGGAAATTGCAATGGCAGAAGTTTCCCGTACGAATCGTAAAACCCGTGTCGGCCTCGTCGTAAGCGACGCCATGGACAAGACCATCGTCGTGGCTGTGCACACCAAGGTGCTGCATCCGCTTTACGGCAAGACGGTCAACAAGACGACCAAGTTCAAGGCGCATGACGAGGAAAACACCGCGAAGGTGGGCGATCGCGTCCGCATCATGGAGACCCGTCCTCTCAGCCGCGATAAGCGCTGGCGTCTGGTCGAAGTCGTCGAACGCGCCAGATAAGGAGGAAATACCACCATGGTTCAGCCGCAAACGCGTTTGAAAGTCGCCGACAATACCGGCGCAAAGGAAATCATGTGCATCCGTGTGCTGGGCGGTTCGTTCCGCCGCAGCGCAAACATCGGTGACACCATCGTCGCTTCCGTCAAGACTGCGGCCCCTGGCGGCACAGTCAAAAAGGGCGACGTTGTCAAGGCAGTTGTTGTGCGCTCCAAGAAGGGCACGCGTCGTGCGGACGGTTCTTACATCCGCTTCGACGACAATGCTGCCGTTATCATCAACGACCAGAAACAACCCCGCGGAACCCGTATTTTTGGGCCCGTGGCAAGGGAACTGCGTGAGCACGACTTCCTGAAGATCGTGTCTCTGGCTCCCGAAGTCCTGTAAGATAAGGAGGAGACGAAAGCATGTCGATTCCGAAGAAGCTTCACATTAAGACCGGCGACACCGTCGTCGTGATCTCCGGCAAGGACAAGGGCAAGAAGGGCCCTGTGCTCTCTGCCAATCCCAAGGCCGGCAAAGTGCTGGTTGAGGGCGTGAATATCGTCACCCGTCACACCAAGGCGCGCAGCGCCAATGATGCGGGCGGACGTATCGAGCGTCCCGCCGAGCTGTATGCCTCCAAGGTCATGCTGTATTGCGACAAGTGCGGCAAGGGCGTGCGCATCAAGAAGTCCGTTGTTGACGGCAAGCGCATTCGTGTCTGCGCCAAGTGCGGCAAGGCCTTCGACAAATAATCGGGAGGTTACAAGGCAAAATGGCTGAAGAAAAATACATCCCGCGCCTTCTGACGCTCTACAAGAGCGACGTCATCCCGGCGATGATGCAGAAGTTTGGGTATAAAAACATCAATCAGGTTCCGCGCCTGGAGAAGATCGTTCTGAATATGGGTCTTGGCGATTGCAAGGACAATCCCAAGGGACTTGAATCCGCCGTCAACGACATGATGGTCATTGCTGGCCAGAAGCCCGTCGTGACGCGCGCCCGCAAGTCGGTTGCAAACTTTAAGGTTCGTGAGGGTATGAACGTTGGCTGCAAGGTTACGCTTCGTGCCGGACGTATGTATGAGTTTGCCGACAAGCTGTTCTCCATTGCGCTTCCGCGCGTACGTGACTTCCGCGGTGTGTCCGCCAAGTCCTTCGACGGCCGTGGCAACTATGCCATGGGTATCCGCGAGCAGTTGATGTTCCCGGAGATTGATTACGATTCCATTGACAAGATCCGCGGCATGGACATCATCTTTGTCACGACCGCAAATACCGACGAAGAGGCACAGGAGCTGCTTCGGCTTCTGGGCATGCCCTTCGAGCAGAACTAAGGAGGATATGCGAAGTGGCGAAAACGAGTATGAAAGTCCGCCAGGCTCGCCCGGCAAAGTTCTCGACCCGCGCGTACACCCGCTGCCGTCTGTGCGGCCGTCCTCATGCGGTCCTTCGCAAATACGGCATTTGCCGCATTTGCTTCCGTGAGCTGGCCTACAAGGGAGAAATCCCCGGCGTGCGCAAAGCCAGCTGGTAATTTTGAAAGGAGGCAAAGCGATGGTCACTACTGATCCCATTGCCGATATGCTCACGCGTATCCGCAATGCAATCACTGCGAAACACGATAAGGTTGTTGTGCCCGCTTCCAATATGAAGAAGGCAATTGCCCAGATCCTGCTTGAGGAAGGCTACATCCGCGGCGTTGATGTCAAGAACAACGGCGTTGAAGATGTCATAACGCTGACGCTCAAGTATGCCGGCAAGAACAACGTCATCCGCGGTCTCAAGCGCATCAGCAAGCCGGGTCTTCGTCTTTCCGCCGGCAAAGATGAACTGCCCAATGTATTGGGCGGCCTTGGCATCGCAATTATTTCTACGTCCCAGGGCGTTATGACGGATAAAAACGCTCGTGCTAAGGGCGTCGGCGGCGAAGTACTCGCCTACATCTGGTAAGATAGGCGGAGGTATCAAGATATGTCAAGAATTGGCAAACTGCCCATTACGATCCCTGCCGGCGTCACTGTGACCGTTTCCGACGAAAATGTCGTTTCGGTCAAGGGCCCCAAGGGTGAGCTGAGCGAACGCATCAGCAAGGATATCAGCGTCAATGTCGACGGCAACGTATTGACCGTGACCCGTCCCAGTGACGACAAGAAACATCGCGCCTTGCACGGCCTGTCCCGCGCGCTGATCATGAACATGGTCAACGGTGTGACGAACGGCTTTACCAAGGAGCTGGATATGGTTGGTGTCGGTTACCGCGCCACCAAGAACGGCAAAAAGCTTGTGCTTGCCATCGGCTTTTCGCATCCCGTCGAGTTTGAGGAAAAAGACGGCATCACCTTTGATGTTCCCGCGCCGACGCATATCGTTGTCAAGGGTATCTCCAAGCAGATGGTTGGCGAAATTGCTGCAAAGATCCGTGCGGTTCGTCCGCCGGAGCCCTACCTTGGCAAAGGCATCAAGTACACCGACGAGGTCATCCGCCGCAAGGAAGGCAAGACCGGTAAGTAAGAGGAGATACTGGCAATGTTTAAGAAAGTTGATAAAAACGCAGAGCGCGTTGTCAGGCACTTGCGCGTGCGCAAGAAGATTTCCGGCACCGAGGCTCGTCCGCGTCTGAGCGTGTATCGCAGCTCCAAGCACATTTATGCGCAGATCATCAACGACGTGGCCGGTCATACGCTGGTTGCCGCTTCCACGGTTGAGGCGGACGTCAAGGCGCTGTGCGAAGGAAAGACCAAGACCGAGCAGGCTCAGATCGTCGGCAAGACGGTTGCGGAGCGCGCTCTTGCAAAAGGCATCGACACGGTTGTTTTTGACCGCGGCGGTTACCTTTACACCGGCCGCGTGGCTACCGTTGCTTCCGGTGCGCGTGAAGCCGGACTGAAGTTTTAAGGAGGAGGAGAAGCGATGCAGCAGCATTTTGATCCCGCCACCGTGGATCTTCAGGAAAGACTGGTTGCGATTAACCGCGTAGCCAAGGTCGTCAAGGGCGGCCGCAACTTCCGCTTCAGCGCGCTTGTTGTCGTCGGTGACCAGAACGGTCATGTCGGATGCGGCATGGGCAAGGCAGCGGAGGTTCCCGAAGCCATCCGCAAGGCCGTTGAGGACGCCAAGAAGAATATGATCGAGGTGTCGCTCGTTGGTACGACGATTTCCCATCAGATTATCGGTAAGTTCGGTCGTTCGAGCGTTCTGATGATCCCCGCTCCCGAAGGTACCGGTGTTATCGCCGGCGGCCCCGTGCGCGCGGTATTGGACATGGTCGGCGTGCGCGACATCCGTACGAAGAGCTACGGTTCCAATAACCCCATCAACTGCGTCAAGGCTACGATTGAGGGCCTGGCCGCGCAGATGAGTGTGGAGGAAGTTGCCAAAAAGCGCGGCAAGAGTGTCGCTGACCTGCTTGGCTAAGGAGGGTATTACCAATGAGCAAAATCAAAGTCACGTTGGTCAAAAGCCCGATCGGCGCCAAGCCTGATCAGCGCGCGACGGTTGCGGCGATGGGCCTTCATAAAATGCATCACAGTGTTGTGATGCCCGATAATGCCGCGACTGCGGGCATGATCTTTAAGGTCCGCCATCTGGTCAAGGCTGAAACAATCGAAGAATAAGGAGGAGCAAAGGGATGAAACTTTACGATCTGCACCCCGCAGAAGGTTCCCGTACCGCTCCCAAGCGGGTTGGCCGTGGCGCAGGCTCCGGCCTGGGCAAGACGTCCGGCCGCGGACATAAGGGGCAGAAGGCCCGCAGCGGCGGCGGCGTACGCCCCGGTTTTGAAGGCGGTCAGATGCCTTTGATCCGCCGTCTGCCCAAACGCGGATTCTACAATCCGTTCTCCAAGCAGTATGCGATCGTCAACGTTGCGGATCTTGCACGGTTTGAAGCAGGTACCGTCGTTGATTTTGCGGCACTGAAGGCTGCCGGCCTTGTTAAGAAGGAATACGACGGCCTGAAGGTTCTTGGCGACGGTGAGCTGAACGTCGCACTGACGGTGAAGGCCGCCAAGTTCACGCAGACCGCGCGCGAGAAGATCGAGGCTGCAGGCGGCAAGGCTGAGGAGAACTGAGATGTTTGAAACCCTCCGCAACGCCTGGAAAGTACAGGAAATTCGGAAGAAGATCCTCTACACGCTGTTGATCCTCTTCCTCTACCGGCTCGGGTGCTTTGTACCCGTGCCCGGTCTTAACGTAACTTATCTTCAATCTCAGGTGGCCAACTACGACCTTTTGCAGCTGCTCAGCGTGATGTCGGGTGGCGCGTTGGGGGACTGGACGTTGTTTGCACTTGGTGTCGGGCCGTATATCACGGCTTCGATTATCCTGCAGCTGCTGACGATGGCCATTCCCAAGCTGGAACGGCTTGCCAAAGAGGGCGGAGAAGAGGGTCGCAAGAAGATTCAGAAGTACACCCGTTATACGGCGGTCGGCATGGCACTGATTGAATCGATCGGTATCATTATGAGCCTTGGTTCTGCAGACCAGGTGCTGATTTCCACCGGGATGCCCCATTGGATTCAGTTTGCGGTCATCGGCGTTGTTTTAACAGCCGGTACCACGCTGGTCATGTGGATGGGCGAGCGGATTACGGAAAAGGGCATTGGCAACGGTGTGTCACTGATTATCTTTATCGGCATTGTCTCCGGCATTCCCGGCAGAATTCAGGCGTATGTTACGGCGATGATCGAAGGCCTTCTTGGATTCTGGATTGCGCCGCTGATTCTGATCGGACTGCTGATTCTGATCGTGGGCGTCACCTATGTCGATATGGGTTCGCGTAAGGTGCCCGTACAGTATGCAAAGCAGGTGAAGGGCCGCCGCATTTACGGTGGACAAAGTTCGTTTATCCCGCTGAAGATCACGCAAAGCGGTGTTCTGCCGCTGATCTTTGCGATGAGCTTGACGTCGTTCCCGCAGTTGATTATGCAGGCGTTCTTCTCCACGTCCAGCTTCTATGCCTGGTGGACGAAGTACCTTGGTACTGGTACGGTGATCTACATGATCGTCTATGCGATTATGATTATTTTCTTCTCGTACTTTGCAAATTCCATGAGCTTCAATCCTTATGATGTAGCGCGGGATATGCAGCAGTACGGCGGATTTGTTCCCGGCATTCGTCCGGGGCGTCCGACGGCAGAATATATTCGCAAGATCTCCAATCGCCTGACGCTCTTTGGTGCGATCTTCCTGATGGTGGTCGCCGTTATTCCGACAATTTTTACGAGTTTGACGCATGTGTCCTCGATCTTTGGCCCGACGAGTATCCTGATTATGGTTTCTGTCGCGCTTGAGACGTCCAAGACGCTCGAGGCGCAGCTGCTTGCCCGCAATTATCGCGGGTTCCTCAAATAACAGACAAAGGAGGCGAAGGCATGAAGATTATTTTGCTTGGGCCTCCCGGCGCAGGGAAGGGTACGCAGGCGATGCGCATCGCGCATGATTACCATCTTGCGCATATTTCCACCGGTGACATTTTCCGCATGAATATGCGTGAAAATACGGAACTTGGACAGCTTGCCAAGTCCTACATCAATCAGGGCCAGCTGGTACCTGACGATGTCACGATTGCGATGGTGGAAGATCGTCTGAAAAGGGACGATTGCATGCAGGGTTTCCTGCTGGATGGTTTCCCGCGTACGGTTGCGCAGGCCAAGGCGTTTGACCAGAAGATGCAGATCGATGTAGCGCTGGATATTGAGGCGCCGGACGAACTGCTTGTACGGCGTATTGCCGGCCGGCGCATGTGTGCCTGCGGCGCGACGTATCATGTCGACTGGCTGGAAGAAGGCGAGACGACGTGTCGTGAATGCGGGGATGCGCTTTACCAGCGGGAGGATGACCGGGAAGAAACCGTTTATAAAAGGCTGCTTGTTTACAAAGAGCAGACAGCGCCGCTTGTTGCGCATTATCGCGAACGCGGCGTGCTCAAGAGTGTCGACGGCACACAGCAAGTCGATGCAGTTTATGAGCAGATCAAGCGGATTTTGGACGAACTGGCATGACAACCTTAAAGACGAAAGAACAAATTGAACGCATGCGTAAAGCGGGTCGCGTCACAGCCGGAGCGCTGGACGCGGTCGCGCGCGCTGCAAAGCCGGGGATTACGACGAAAGAACTCGATGCGATTGCGGAGGATTATATCCGCAGCCGCGGCGGCGTTCCATCCTTCAAAGGTTTCTGCGGTTACCCGGCAAGTATCTGCGCTTCCGTGAATGAGGAAGTTGTCCATGGCATTCCATCCGAACGCAAATTGCGTGACGGTGACATTGTCGGTGTGGATATTGGTGTGATTCTGGACGGCTGGCAGGGCGACAGTGCGCTGACAGTAGCAGTTGGAACCATCTCGAACGAGGCGCAGCATTTGATCGACGTAACGCGCGAGAGTTTCTACCAGGCATTGAAGCTGTGCCGTGAAGGCATGCGCCTGGGAGATATCGGGCATGCGGTGCAAAGCTATGCGGAGGCAAACGGTTGTTCCGTTGTGCGTGACCTGTGCGGACACGGCATCGGACGCAAGATGCACGAAGATCCCGAGGTGCCGAATTTCGGCAAGCCGGGACATGGGCTTCGGTTGAGCAAGGGTCTTGTCATTGCGATAGAACCTATGCTAAACTATGGCGCGTGGCCTGTTCGAACGCTCAGTGACGGTTGGACCGTTGTTACGGCGGACGGCAGCCTTTCGGCACATTACGAACATACCGTAGCCATTACCGACGGCGAACCGGACATCTTAACGTTGCTGTAAGGGCGGTGGCGAGATGATCAGACCACAGCCCGAACTCGGATCTGCAGTTGTTCCGCGTATGGGACGCGACGCCGGACGACCGATGCTGGTCATTGGCGTTGTCGATGAGAACTATGTTCTTGTCGCAGACGGCATGCTTCGTCGTGTCTGCAATCCGAAGAAAAAGAAGCTCAAACACCTGAATTGGAAAAACGTCGTGCATGAAAGCGTCGCGCAGATGCTTGCCCAGGGATGCATGCCTACGGACGCACAAGTGCGCCGGGCGATCTGCGATGTATTTGGCTGCAACGACGGCCGGAAGGAGCGAGAACTTGTCCAAAAGCGATGTAATTGAAGTGGAAGGCACCATCGTCGAAGCCTATCCCAACGCCATGTTTCAGGTCGAACTTCAGAACGGCCATAAGATTCTGGCGCATATCTCGGGAAAACTGCGGATGAATTTCATTCGTATTTTGCCCGGTGATAAGGTTACCGTGGAGCTGTCACCCTACGATCTGACGCGCGGGCGCATCACCTGGCGCGGGAAGTCGTGATCACACAGGAGGATTACAAAATGAAAGTCAGACCTTCGGTCAAAAAAATGTGCGAAAAGTGCAAGATCATTCGCCGCAGGGGTCATGTGATGGTCATCTGCGAGAATCCCAAGCACAAGCAGAAGCAGGGCTAAACCGAACACGGCCGTAAGATTTTGGGCCAACAACCGATTGCACGCGGCTGCACGTTGCGATCCCTTTTTGCATGTCCGAAGGACGTGCGTGGTGCGTCGGTTTTTCTGCGACATGCATGGAACTCATGTTCAAAATCAGTTCTACAGGAGGTGCTTTGGCACAATGGCACGTATTGCTGGCGTAGACCTTCCTCGCGATAAGCGCGTGGAAATTGGTCTTACCTATATCCACGGCATCGGACGCGCCACCTCCAATCAGATTCTTGCACAGACCGGGATCAATCCGGATACGCGTGTGCGCGATCTGACGGAGAG
This sequence comes from Christensenella sp., assembly GCA_019420085.1. Classification (GTDB taxonomy): domain Bacteria; phylum Bacillota; class Clostridia; order Christensenellales; family Maliibacteriaceae; genus RGIG9107. Next base: position 7,541 of record JAHZHV010000118.1, on the reverse strand, counting down.
CGAAGTCGGTAAAATCCGTGAGTACATCGACCATAACTGCAAAGTGGAAGGCGATCTGCGCCGCGAAGTGGCGCTGAACATCAAGCGCCTGATTGAGATCGGCTGCTATCGCGGCGTTCGTCATCGTCGCGGCCTGCCCGTGCGCGGACAGAATACCAAGCAGAATGCGCGTACCCGCAAGGGTCCCAAGCGCACTGCCAGCCGTAAGAAGAAGTAAGGGGAGGGTTGCGTGAAATGGCAGCGAAAGTAAAATCCCGGCGCACGACGGTTCGCCGTCGCGACAGGAAGAATATCGAACGCGGCGCGGCGCATATCCGTTCCTCGTTCAACAACACGATCGTCACGCTGACGGACGTGCAGGGTAATGCAATTTCCTGGGCGTCTGCGGGCGGCCTCGGTTTCCGCGGCAACAAAAAGAGCACGCCCTTTGCTGCGCAGATGGCAGCTGAAAAGGCTGCAAAGGCTGCGATGGAACATGGCCTGCGCAGTGTCGATGTCTACGTCAAGGGTCCCGGTTCGGGACGTGAGGCGGCGATTCGCGCGCTTCAGGCCGCGGGTCTTGAGATCACTCTGATCAAGGATGTGACGCCCATCCCGCACAACGGATGCCGTCCTCCCAAGCGCAGAAGAGTGTAAGGAGGGTTAAATCATGGCAAGATATACGGAATCTGTCTGCCGTCAGTGCCGCCGCGAAGGCGAGAAGCTCTTTTTGAAGGGTGACCGTTGCTACAGCGACAAGTGCGCGATGGTTGCACACAGCAATCCGCCGGGACAGCATGGCGCAGGCCGTCGCTCCAAGCCGACTGAGTATGCCATGCAGCTTCGCGAAAAGCAGAAGGTGCGTCGCATCTATGGCGTATTGGAGAAGCAGTTCCATCATTATTTCCAGAAGGCCGAGCGTATGCGCGGTATTACCGGTGAAAACCTCCTGACGCTGCTTGAGAGCCGTTTGGACAATGTTGTCTATCGTCTTGGCCTTTGCGATTCCCGTGCGCAGGCACGTCAGTTTGTCACACATGGCCATGTGCTGGTCAACGGCAAGAAGGCAAGCATTCCTTCGATGCTGGTAAAAGTTGGCGATGTGATTACTGTTCGCCAGCAGAGCCAGTCGATCGAGCGGCTTAAGGCGCTTCGTGAAGGCAGCAACCGCATCGTTCCCAAGTGGCTTCAGATGGATTATGCCAATCTGACCGGCAAAGTCGTTGCACTGGCGCAGCGCGACGACATCGACATGAGCATCGAAGAACACCTCATCGTCGAGCTGTATTCTCGTTAAAGTCCGTAAGCAAGCGCCCTCACAACTTGTACCAATCTGACAGGAGGGTTAGATTCGCATGATTGAAATCGAAAAGCCGAAGATCGAATGTGCCGAATTGAGCGAGGACGGCCGTTACGGCAGGTTTATTGTCGAGCCGTTGGAGCGTGGTTTCGGAACGACGATTGGGAACGCTTTGAGACGCGTGCTGCTTTCGTCTCTGCCCGGTGTGGCGGTGACAAGCATCAAGATCGAAGGCGTGGAGCATGAGTTTTCTACGATTCCCGGCGTCAAGGAAGACGTTACCGAGATCGTGATCAATCTCAAAAAGCTCAAGGCCAAGCTGCATACGGAATATCCGAAGACGCTGGTATTGCGTGCCAAGGGTCCGATGGATGTGTGTGCCGGCGACATTGCCGAGGATGCTGAGGTTGAAATCCTCGATCCGGATATGCACATTGCTTCGTTGGACGAAGGCGCTGAGCTGAACATGGAAATTACCATTGAGCGCAATCGCGGCTATGTTTCTGCCGAGCGCAACAAACAGCCCAACCAGCCCATCGGCGTCATTCCGATGGATTCCAGCTTTACGCCTGTGACGCGTGTCAATTACAACGTCACCAACACGCGCGTAGGGCAGATTACCGACTATGATCGGCTGACGCTTGAAATCTGGACAGACGGTACTGTTCGTCCGGATGAGGCGGCAAGTCTTTCGGCACGGATCATCAACGAGCATATGATGCTCTTTGCAAATCTTGCTGAGAGCGTTAACAATGTCGAAATCATGGTCGAAAAGGAAGACGATAAAAAGGGTATGCTTGACATGTCCATCGACGAGCTGGATCTTTCGGTTCGTTCCTATAACTGCCTCAAGCGTGCGGGCATCAACACTGTTGAGGAGTTGATCCAGCGCACAGAGGCGGACATGATGAAAGTACGTAACCTTGGCAGGAAGTCCCTGGATGAGGTCGTACAGAAGCTCGCCATGCTTGGCCTGAAGCTGGCCAGCAGCGAGGAATAAATTCGGTACAGCCTTTAACAGGCTGCGAAAGGAGAATGACTTGGCTATGCGCAAATTGGGCAGAGCATCCGATCAGAGAAAAGCCATGCTCCGGGGACTTGTGAGCGAACTTCTGTGGCGCGGCCGCATCGAGACGACGGCTTTCCGCGCTAAGGAGGTGCGTCGCGTCGCCGAGCGTATCATCACCGTTGCCATGAAAGAGTACCAGAACTCCGTCAAGGTCGAAAAGACCGTTACGGATGAGAAGGGAAACACGGTCACGGTTACCGTCACAAACGACGCGCCCAGCAAACTTGCTGCACGTCGCCGCATGATGGCGTATCTTTACGATTACAAGCAGGAGCGCAATAACGGGGAATCCCGCAGCGATTATCGCGCGCGCACCAAGGATATCAACCATCCGCTGGTTGAAAAGATCTTCGGCGAACTGGCTCCCAAGTACGACAAACGCCGTGAAGAACTTGGCCAGGGCGGCGGTTATACCCGCATCATCAAGAAGGGACCGCGCAAAGGCGATGCCGCCGAGACGGTCATCCTTGAGCTGGTCTGACAAGAGGATCATATTCCTATGTGCAAACACGGAGCCGGAGGCAAATCAGCTTTCGGGCTCCGTGTTTAATTTTTGCGGTTGCGGTACCGCGGTGAAAGAAGGAGGAGCGCGCATGTGCGAAACGGCAATTTCAATTCAGGACGTGTCCTATGCTTATGCGCTTGCCAACGGAAAGGAGACACACGCGCTGCGCAGTGTCAGTCTTGATATTGCACGCGGCAGTTTTGTTGCGATCATCGGACATAATGGCTCCGGAAAATCAACACTTGCAAAAATGCTGAACGGACTGCTGACACCGGATACCGGCAAGGTAATCGTGATGGGGATGGACACGGCTGATGAAGCGATGACATGGCGTATTCGCCAATGTGCAGGACTTGTGTTTCAGAACCCGGATAATCAGCTTGTTACGACGATTGTTGAAGAGGACGTTGCATTTGGTCCGGAAAATCTGGGGGTGCCGCCGCAGGAGATACGCGCTCGTGTGGATCGGGCTTTGACTTCGGTTGGCATGCAGCGTTTTGCCAAAAGCGCACCGCACATGCTCTCTGGTGGACAGAAACAGCGCGTGGCAATTGCCGGTGTATTGGCGATGGAGCCGCAGATTCTGATTTTGGACGAGTCCACGGCGATGCTTGATCCAAAAGGGCGGGAAGAGGTTCTGCAGGCAGTGCAGAATCTGCGGCGTGAACGGCAAATGACAGTTGTCTGGATCACGCACTTTATGGATGAAGCGGCAGTTGCGGACCGCGTTGTCGTCATGGATGCAGGGCGTGTTGTAATGGATGATGCGCCGCGTGCAGTTTTTTCGCGCGTTGAGGCCTTGGAACGCATTGCATTGGATGTGCCGATGGCCTCAAAGATTACGCAGCTGCTGCGGGAGGCGGGCGTGGAACTTGACCATATGCCGATTGGAATGCAGGACCTTGCGGAGGCAGTATGTCGATACAGATCAAACACATGAGTCATCTTTATATGCCCGGTACGCCGTTTGAAAGTGCAGCTTTATCGGACATTACTCTGACGCTGGAACAGCATGAATTTGTCGGTCTGATCGGGCATACAGGCAGCGGAAAGTCGACGCTTGTACAGCATATCAATGGTCTTTTAAAACCAACCGGCGGTTCTATCAACGTCTTTGGTGTCGAATTGACGGATAAAAACGCAGATTTGAAACGCGTTCGCCGGGATGTCGGACTGGTATTCCAGTACCCGGAGCATCAGCTTTTCGAAGAGACGGTTGAACGCGATGTTGCGTTTGGCCCGACCAATATGGGACTTTCGGGGGAAGAATTGGCTGCGTGTGTCCGCGAGGCGATTGAACGCGTCGGTCTTGATTTTGAGGCGGTGCGCAGTCGTTCGCCGTTTGAATTGTCCGGCGGACAGCGCCGCAGGGTGGCGATTGCAGGCGTAATCGCCATGCGCCCCAAGTTCCTGATACTTGACGAACCGACGGCGGGCCTTGATCCGCGCGGCAGAAATGAGCTGCTTGATCTGGTGCGCCAGCTGCACCAGCGCGATAAAACAGGAATTTTGCTGATCACGCACAGCATGGATGATATTGCCCGGGCAGCGGATCGGATTGTCGTGATCGACAAAGGGCGCATCGTGATGGATGGTACACCGCAGCAGGTTTTTTCTCATGCATCACAACTGGAAGAAATCGGTCTTGATGTGCCACAGACGACGCGTTTGCGGATGGCGCTTGCGCAGCGTGGCATCGACATGCCGGATGATATCTTCGATGCGCAGGGAGCGGCTGCGTTCCTGCTGTCGACGCTGAGGAGGTGACGCGGTATGCTCAATGATATTACTGTAGGTCAATATATCCCGGGCAATAGCGTTGTGCATCGCGTCGATCCGCGTGTAAAGATCCTGCTTTGCATTTTCTACATTGCAGCGATCTTTGTTGCACAGCAGTTCTGGATGTATGCAGTATTTGCAGCTTATGTACTGGGAACGGCGCTGCTTGCCGGTGTGCCGCTGCGTGTGATGTTTAAGAGCGTTAAGCCGCTTTTGTTTATCGTGATCTTCACATTCATCATGAATATCCTCCTTGTACGCGAGGGTGAGGTGCTGTGGTCGTTTTGGAAGATTCACGTTTACTCCGGTGGCCTTGTATATGCGCTGCGCTTGGCGCTGCGTCTTGTGCTGCTTGTATTTGGAACAAGCATGTTGACGCTGACGACCTCTCCGATTTCCCTGACGGATGCATTGGAACGTCTGCTTAAGCCGCTTTCGGTGATTCGTTTTCCTGCGCATGAGCTTGCGATGATGATGACGATCGCACTGCGCTTCATTCCGACGCTTCTGGAGGAGACGGATAAGATCATGAAGGCGCAAAAGGCACGCGGCGCGGATTTTGATACGGGCAGTCTGTTCGCACGTGCCAAGGCGCTGGTACCGCTTCTGGTACCGTTGTTTGTCAATGCATTTCGCCGTGCCGATGAACTTGCCATGGCAATGGAGTCGCGCTGTTATCATGGCGGAAAAGGGCGCACACGTATGCGTGTGCTGCATTTGACTGCAGTGGACGCCTGGGCGATCGCACTCAATGCAGTGCTATTGCTCTTGCTGATTGTGGAGTGGTGACATGGCGGTGCGCAGAATTCGATTGTTGATTGAGTATGATGGAACAGCTTATGGCGGGTGGCAGCTGCAGAACAATGCGCCTACCATACAGGGAATGCTGGAACAGGCGCTGCTGCGGCTGACAGGCGAGACGATCCGCGTCACAGGTGCCTCCCGTACGGATGCAGGCGTACATGCACGCGGACAGGTTGCGCATTTTGATACGCAAAGTGCAATTCCGGCTGAGCGATTTTCCTATGCGCTGAATACATTTTTGCCGCCGGATATTCGTGTGCAGGATTCATGTCAGACCGTTGCACAGTTTCATGCTCGCTTTTGGACGCGCGGCAAGCGATACAGCTATACGATCTGTAATCGCCGGCATGCTTCTGCGCTGCTGTACCGGCGCGCATGGCATGTATATCGTCCTTTGGACTTGACGCGGATGCAGCAGGCGGCGCAGATGCTTGTGGGAACGCATGATTTTGCGGCTTTCTGTGCGACAGGAGGAAGTGCACGCACGACGGTACGCACTCTGCACGACGTGCGCATTGAACGTGCGCCGGAAGATTGTGTTGTGATTACAGTGGAAGGAAATGCTTTTCTGTATAATATGGTGCGTATTATTGCGGGCACGCTTGCAGGTGTCGGGCAGGGAGATCTTGCGCGGGATGTCATACAGCGCATGTTGGATACCGGTGATCGGAAATTGGGGGGTGTAACTGCACCGCCGCAGGGACTGATTTTGGAACAGATCGAATATGAGACATCGAAACCCGCATGGGTACGATAACGGACAACGCACACCAATGCGTCATATGGTGTGCGTTGTTTTCGTAAAAACGGTATGTTACAATCAAAGCAACAATTCTTGTGTACAATCAGGAGGAGGCACAGAAATGCTCGTAACGACAAAGGAAATACTGGATCGTGCCAATGCGGAAAACTATGCTGTGTGCGGGCCGGATGTTTGGTCGGAACTGGATGCGCGCGCATGTGTAGAGGCGGCGGAGGCGGTCAACGCACCGCTGATTTTGGAGGCATCCTATCGAATGCATCCGGATATCATCATGTTTGGAAAGATCCTGACCGATTTGGCGCATAAGGCGCGCGTTCCGGTTGCGGTGCATCTGGACCACGGCACGGAATATGAGAAAACGACGCAGCAGCTGTTGGCGCTTCGTGCGGGATATACGTCGATTATGGTGGATTATTCGACGCTTTCATTTGAGGAAAACGTGCGCCGTGTTGCGGAAATGACGCGTCTTGCGCATCTGGTTGGCGTGAGTGTAGAATCTGAGATTGGACATGTCAGCCGCGGTACCGAACATAAAGCCGGGGAAAATATGACAGATCCACAGGAAGCGGCTCGATTCGTACAGGCCACGGGTGTGGATGCACTGGCAATCGCAATTGGAAATGAGCATGGAACGTATTTTGATACGCCGCAGATTGACTTTGAACGCCTTGCGGCGATTAAAGAGAGTACCGGTGGAATGCCGCTGGTTCTGCATGGATCTTCCGGTTTGCCTGCCGATCAGCTGCGCCGGGCCTGTGCAGAGGGAATCAATAAAGTGAATATCTGCCAGGATATTCTTCTGACAGTGCGCACAGCGGTTATGTCGCCGCAGTTGGAGGGAAATGGCGCTTATGGATTGTGGGCATTTGTTCGTGAGGCGATCCGCAATCGTGTGCGCGATAATATTATTCACATCTACGGAAGTGCGGGAAAGGCATGGACAAAGCCGTCGGGCGGCCTTTCGGATGTTGTACTTCCGGTACGGCCGTATTTCGCCAGTTATGACGGCGAGGCATAAATCAGGGGATAAAGGAGAACGATCATGCAATATCAGATTCAGGGCGGAAACCTTCCTGTGGTCATCTGTACGTTGGAAAATGGTGAACGGATGATCAGTGAGCGGGGCAGCATGAGCTGGATGTCCCCGAATATGCATATGGATACCTCTTCAAATGGCGGCATTGGAAAGGCGCTGGGACGCATGTTTGCGGGAGAAGCGTTGTTCCAGAATATCTATACGGCGCAAGGCGGTCAGGGCATGATTGCCTTTGCATCCAGTTTCCCGGGTTCTATTCGTGCGCTGCAGATCTCTGCGGGCAATGGAATGATTGTGCAAACGCGC
>JAHZHV010000117.1 GCA_019420085.1 Christensenella sp. | reverse complement strand
CTGTTTGACCAGGACACGCAGACGACACTTTTGAACGCGCCGGGCAACGACCTTTCGGCGGAGATGAAGACCTACTATGAAAAGCGCCTTCTGGACGCGGCGGAACCGGAGCTTGTCCACGACCAGTTTGCCGACAAGTATCCGATCCCCCAGGGCAGCGGCAAGACGATCGAGTTTCGCAAGTACTCGGCGCTGCCCAAATCGCTGACGGCGCTGACGGAAGGCACGACGCCGCCGGGCAGCAAGCTCAACGTCTCGGCCGTCACGGCGACGGTCAGCCAGTACGGCGACTGGATCGGCATGAGCGACATGCTGGAGATGACCGCGATCGACCGCAACGTCGAACAGGCCACGCGGCTTTTGGGCGCCTCCGCCGGACGCACGCTTGACACCATTACGCGCGAGGTGCTGTGCGGCGGCACGTACGTGGACTGGGCCGGCTACACGCAGGACGGCGCCTATCATCCCACAAGCGGCCGTGCGCAGATCACGCCGCAGTGCGTGCTGACGCCGGACATGGTCTTCAAGGCCGCGGCGGAGCTCAAGAGCCAGAACGCAAAGCCGATCGACGACAGCTTCGTGGCGATCGTACATCCCTATGTGGCCTACGATCTGATGCGCAGCGAGGAGTGGATCGACGCGCACAAGTACGCCGCGCCGGAAAACCTGTACGCCGGGGAAATCGGCAAGCTGGCGGGCGTGCGCTTTGTCGAGACGACCGAGGCCAAGGTCGTCGCGCCGGAGCCGATCTGCGGCATTTTGAAAAACCGCATGACGCTGCACACCGCGCTCAACGCCACCGGCAGCGCCGACATTGTCGTGGACTGCGCCATCACCGAATCGGAAGCCGCCACGATCACCGCCGCCATTTCTTCCGGCGCATCCTACCAGATCTACGTCGGCGGCACGGCCTGCACCGTCACGGCAGTCACCGCCGGGGAAATCGGCACGGCCAAAATCACCGTCTCCGAAGCCGTCAAGGATAAGGCGGCAGGCGCAATGGTCTGCGGCTACGGCGCGGGCGCGGACGGCAGCGCGGTATTTATCACGCTGTTTTTGGGACAGAACGCCTACGGCACGACCGAAATCGAGGGCGGCGGCCTGACGCACATCGTCAAGCAGCTTGGCTACGGCGACGACCCGCTGAACCAGCGTTCTTCCGTCGGCTGGAAGGCCACCAAGGCCGTCCGCCGTCTGTGCGAGGAGTACATGTACCGCTTTGAAAGCGGCAGCTCCTATTCCTTAAGCGCACAGAGCAACTAAACGCCGGATGAAACGCGCCCGTGAAAAAAGCACGGGGCGCGCATCCTGTATCAGAACCATCGCACGGGATGGGGAGGATTCCTCTTCCCCGTCCCGCGCCTTTTTTCCCGTCTTTGCTATGGGAATAAGAAATAAGGAGGCTGCAATTTATGGAACATGTCAATTCTGCCGCGGCGCAGACCGCCGAGGAAATCATCGCCATGGCCAAGCGCGAAGCCAAGCGCATCCTGCGCCAGGCACAGCGCGAACTTTCCCGCGAAACAGCGGATGAAACAAGGGGAAAGGCGCCCGCGCGAAGCGTCCCCATCACGCAGGCCGGCGACTGCCCGATGGTGGAGCTTACGCTCTTTGCCGACAGCGGCAGCTATTGCGAGCCCATGGCCGTCAAATGGGGCGGCCGTCAGTTTCTGATTCCCCGCGGCGTGCGCGTGCAGGTACCCGCGCCGGTGGCGGAGATCATCCGCATTTCCCAGGCGCAAGAGCATAAGACCGCCGCGCTGATCCGCCGTCTGGAACGCGACAATGCGCGCTGAAAAAAAGCGCGCGCCGCATGTCCCCCTTTTGCCGCAGAAAAAAGGAGGTTTGAACCCTTGCTTGCCCAACGTGTGCTAAGCGCCTGCGACGCGCTTCGGCCCAACGCCTTTACGACGGAGGAAAAGCTTTGCTGGCTGCAAAACCTGGACGCCGCGCTGTGCAGCGAAGCCGCGCGCGTCGTCACGCTGACCATGGCGTCCACGCCCTATACGCCGGAAACCGCACTTTTGATTGACGAGGATTTCTGCGACGTCTATGTCAAATATCTTTTGTCGCAGATCGACTTTGCAAACGGCGAAATCGGGCGCTACAACGCCTCGGCCGCGCTGTTTAACGCCGCCTATACGCGGTATCTGGATCACCTGACGCGCACGCATGCGGCGCAGGCGCAGCAAAGCGGGGTGCGCGTATGAAACTGCCGCAGCTTTTTCAAGCCTCGGCGCAGACGCTGACCTGCACGCAGTTTCTGGGGCTGAACTACACCCCCGAAGCGGCGGAAAACGAGTTCAGCGACGAGGAAAACCTGTCCTTTGACGCCTTCCCGCTGCTTGCGCCGCGCGCCGGGCGTCACATCGTGCATACCCTTACCGCGCCGCAGGGCATGATCGGCCATGAAAAGCTGTTTTTCATCGACGACGGCGCCGTCTACTACGGCGGCGTGCGCATGGACTTTTCCCCGCTTTCACCGGGCGAAAAGACGCTGGTACGCATCGGCGCGTATATCGCCATATTCCCGGACAAGCTGCTGTTTCACACGGAAACGCTGACGCTGGAAGCGATGGAAAACCGCGTCGAAACCGCATCGTCCGTCACGGCGACGCTGTGCGCGGACGCATCCGGCGGCGCATTTTCCGCACCGCCGGATGCGTCGGATACCGCGCCGCAGGAGCCGGAGGACGGCGCGCTTTGGATCGATACGTCTTCTTCGCCCCACACGCTCAAGCGCTGGAGCGCGCAAAGCGGCATGTGGATTGCCGCGGCACAGACGTTCGTCAAGCTTGCCTGCGCTTCCATCGGCAAGGGCTTTTCCGTCATGGACGGCGTGCATATCGAAGGCATGGGCACGCTTGACGGAGATTACTGGCTGGAGGGCTGCGGCGACGACTTCCTCGTCGTCACCGCGCTGATCGATGCGCCGTTTGAAAGCGAAAGCAGCGTAACCGTCGTGCGGGAAACGCCGCAGATGGACTTCGTGCTGGAGCTTGACAACCGTCTTTGGGGCTGCAGCAGCGCCGATCACGCCATCTATGCCTGCAAGCTGGGCGATCCGAAGAACTGGAACTGCTTTATGGGTCTTTCCTCGGACTCCTACGCCATGACCGTCGGCTCCCCCGGCCCGTTTACCGGGTGCGTCGCGCATCTTGGCAGCGTCCTTTTCTTCAAGTCCGACTGTATATTGCGCATTTACGGCACAAAGCCGGCCAACTTCCAGCTTTCCACCGTCCACGCCCGCGGCGTATCGCCGGGCAGCGCAAAAAGCTGCGCCGTATTAAACGAGACGCTTTACTATCTGAGCGCCGAAGGCGTGCTGTGCTGTGACGGCGGCGTACCGGCGCCGTTTTCACGCGCGCTGTCGCCGCTTCGCCTGAAAAACGGCTGCGGCGCGTCGTACATGGGCCGCTACTATCTGAGCGCCGAAGATCAAAACGGAGACACGCATCTTTTCTTCTACGACGAGGCGCTTGGCTTCTGGCGCCGGCAGGACGACACGCATGCGCGCTTTGCCTGCGTCTGCGGCGATCTTTTGTACTGTATCGATCAGGACGGCGTGCTCTGGTGCGAGGGCGGCCAAAGCCCCTATACCTTCCCCGATTCGCATGCGGAAGCGCCCGTCCCCTGGCGCGCGCTGACGCCATGGCTGGATCTGCGCGACCCCTACTATAAGCACGTGCGCCGCATCGTCGTGCGCGCCCAGCTTTTTGCCGGCTCCACGCTGTGCGTGCGCGTGCGCTATGACGGCGACGCGCATTTTACCACCGCCGCGCAGTTTTCCGCCGCACAGTTTTCCTCGGTATCCGTCCCCATCCGTCCGCGGCGCGCCGACAGGATGCGCCTGGAATTTTCCGGCACGGGACAGGCGCGTATCCAGTCGCTGAGCCGCGTCTGCGAATCCGGCACGGAGTTGGGAGGGCGCGCGTGAGTAATTTAACCTCGTTTCACCTTCCCTCGCTGGAAAGCCTTGCCACGCTGTCGGGGGAGGCGCAGATGCGCAAGATACGCGGCTATCTGTACCAGCTGACCGAGCAGCTGAAGTTCATCCTGGGAAATCTGGAGACGGAGAACTTCACCGCCTCCACGGCGCGCAAAATCGAAAACGCCGCCGATCAGGACGAAACGGCGCAGGCCATTGCCGCGGCGCAGGACAAAAGCCAGGCCAATTTCCGCACGGCGCTTGCGCAGATCATCGCCTCGGCCGAAAGCGTCACGGCGAACTATTCGGCGGAGCTTACCGAGCTTTCCGACCGCATCCAAAGCCAGGTGCGCGCCGACTACGCCTTAAAAGACGACGTCTCACAGAGCCTTGCCTCGCTGACCAGCACCGTTACCCAGAACGCAACCGACATCACCGCCACCTTTACGCGTGTGGCGCATCTTGAGCAGGCAGTGGGCGGCTTTTCGGACGAACGCTTCAGCGCCTATATCCGCTTTGACGCCGACGGCATGGAGCTTGGCCGCGCCGATTCGGACTTCCGCTGCCGCCTGAGCAACCGGCGGCTGTCCTTTTTGCAGGGTGCAAACGAGGTCGCCTACGTCTCGGATAACCGGCTGTACATCCTGGATGCCGCCGTCACCGGCACGCTGACGATCGGGCACGGCGGCGTGGGCTGCTACGACTTCCAGCGCGAGGTAAACGGCAGCCTTTCGCTGGTCTTCCGCGCCGCGGAAGATGCATCGCAGGAAGCTTAAAAAAACGCAGGGAAAGGAGTTGTGTTTCCCCCTTGGCAAGCGGTTCCTTCTACGGCGTGGCCAGCAACGCAAGCGTCCAGGTGCGCATCGACTGGTCCAGTACCGAAAATGTGGCAGGCAACACCTCGCTTGTTTCGGCAACGCTGTATCTTTACAAAAACGTTCCCTATGCATCGCGCACCTACGGCACCGGCGACTGGTACCTTTCGCTGGGCGCGTCGCAGGCACACGCACGCACGGCCGTCAATCTGTATAACGCCGCAGGCTGGGTGCCCGTCGTGTCGCACAGCGCGACGGTCGCGCATGCCACCGACGGCACGGGCGCCGTCTTCATCTCCGGCGCCGGCGGCATCAGCGGCACGACGCTTTCCGCTTTAAGCTGCCAGCGCAGCGTCGCCCTGGATACGATCCCCCGCGCAAGCGCGCTGACGCTCGAAACCGACGCCGTCGATTGCGGCGCGCCGCTTGGCTTTACCGTCACGCCCGCCGATTCGTCCTTTACGCATCAGGCGATTGTGTCCCTTGGCGCATTTTCCCAGACGATTGACCTGCAGGGCGGCACGCAGGGCACGTGCGCCGTCCCGCTTTCCTGGCTTTCGGAAATTCCGAACGCGCAAAGCGGACAGGCCACGCTGACGCTTGAAACCTACAGCGGCCAGACGCGCGTGGGCAGCGTGCAGCAGTCCTTTACCGTGCGCATCCCCTCTTTCGTCGTGCCGGCGCTTTCGCGCGTCACGGCGGACGTCAAAGACGGCGCATTCGGTCTTTTCGTGCAGAACAAAAGCCGCTGTGTTTTGTCCTTTTGCGATGCGCAGGGCGCCTACGGCAGCACGATCAGCGCCTATGTTGTGGAATCGGTCGCCACCTCGACGCAGCCGCAGATCGAAACGCCGCTTCTGACGGCGGCCGGACAGATCACCTATCGCTGTTACGTCGTCGATTCCCGGGGCATGCAAAGCGCGCCGGTATCCTGCACAATCGACGTGGAGGCCTATCAAAAGCCGCAGCTTTCGGCCACGGCGCACCGCTGCGACGCAGACGGCACGCCCAACGTCGACGGCACATACCTGCTTGTCCAGGCAACGTTTTCGGCAAGCAGCGTCGGCGGCAACAACACCGCGCAGGCAAGCGCGGCCTTCCGGCGCAGCACGGACGCATCCTTTGGCAGCGAAACGCCGCTACAAAGCGGCATTGCAAGCATCATCGGCGGCGGCACGATCGACCAGGCGCAATCTTTCACCGTGCGTGTTACCGTCACGGATCTTCTGGAGGGGGAGACGACGTACACCCTCTTTGTCGCGCCGAGTTTTCGCCTGATGAACGCAAACGCCGCGCTGGGCGGCGTGGCATTCGGTCGCATGAGTTCCAAGGCCGCGCTGCAAAGCGCGCTGGACGCCGAGTTTGAAGGCGACGCCGCCGTCCTTGGCGCGCTGCAGGTCGGTGGCGGCACAACGTTGTCCGGCACGCTTGACGTGACGGGAAACGCCGCGTTTGCCGCGCAGCTTACCGCGCAGTCGGCAAGTCTTACCACGCCGCTTGCGATTCCAAGCGGCGGCACGGGCGCAGATGCGGCGGATGAAGCACGAAAGAATCTTTCTGCCATGACGCGGCCGAAGCTTCTTTGGAGCGGTGTTTGGGAATCAGGCAGCATTCTGCTTCCTGCGCTTGCGGACTACGAGATGTTCATCATTGCAGTAAACTCGTCGCTGTATCCGCTGCCGATGCTGATGGTCAAAAGCCCCAACAGCACCGGTAACCCCATCATCTGGACGGGCAGCGGTGCGCTGGATGCCAACATGACAGCCAATCAGCAGCGCACCTTCGGCATCGAACTGCAATGCAATACGACCGGATACGTCTATGCATCCCAGAAAAACACCATGGTACACTTAGGCGGCGGCGCACACACCGCGGTCACCGCCGATCCGTGGGCCATTATGCGCATTTACGGACTGGTTCTTGCATCCGATCTTACACAGGAGGACGCATGATACAATGAAAGTCAATTACCAAACCGCCGATGACGGCCGGCTGCAAAGCGTCACGACGTATCCTGTTGACCCGTCGTGTCCGGTGCTGGAGCTGCCGGATGACTTTGACTTATCCGGCATCCGCGACTACATCGTCGAAGGCGCGCAGCTTGTCTTTTCACAACTTCCCGCGCCGCAGCCGGGCGTGCAGCAGCAGATTGCACAGCTGAAGCAGAACCTTTCGGACACGGACTACATTGCCGCAAAAGCCATCGACGCGCTGATTGAATCAGACAGCATATCCGGCATTCTTTCGGCGCTTTCCCAAATCCGAAGCGAATATCAAGAAACGCTTGCCAGGCGCCAAAGCTGGCGGCAGGCGCTTGCCGCGCTTGGCGATGTGTCAATGCAGCAAGGAGGCTGAACATGGCCGTAAAAAAATACACCGTCGCCGACGGCGACACGCTTTCCTCCATCGCGGCGCGCTACAATCTGGACCCCGCGTCGATCCTGTCCGCCAACAACCTGACAAACGGCGACACGCTCTACAGCGGCACGGAGCTTCTTTTGCCCGATGCGGCACAAACGCAGGCATTCCCCGGTCTTTCTGCCACGCTGCCTTCCTACACGTCCCCCGACGTCTCCTCCGCGGCATCCGCGGCGGAGGCGCTGAAAAAAATCGAGGCCGCCATGCCCGGCTACACGGCGTCCGAAGCGCTGAAAAAGGCTGAGGAACTGCTTGCCCAATGGGAGCAGAACAAGCCGGGCGATTACGTCTCGGCCTATGAGGACGAAATCGCCGCTTTGATCGACGCCATCAACAACAGGCCGTCCTTTTCCTACGACCCGGGCGGCGACGCGCTCTACAACCTCTACCGCCAGCAATACGAGCGCCAGGGGCGCATGGCAATGCTGGAAACGGCGGCCAACGCCGCATCTCTTTCCGGCGGCTACGCCAACAGCTACGCCGTCACGGCGGGCAATCAGGCGTATCAGAACTATCTTGCAAACCTTGGCAACATCCTGCCCGCACTCTATGAGCAGGCATACGGCCGCTGGAAAGACGAAGGCGAGGCGCTGGAAAAACAGCTTGCACTGTATCGCGACATGGACGAGGAAGCCTATGGGCACTGGCGCGACGGCGTAACGGATTACTACGAGGACCTTTCCTATTATTACAACCGCTACAGCGACATGAGCCGCGCCGAGTACGAAGCCTATCAGAACAACCTTGCCGCATGGCAGGCCGACCGCGACTACTGGTACAAGAAGGCGCAGGATGAACAGGCGCAGGCCAACTGGCTTGCCGAGTTCAACCTGGCGCAGCGCAAGGCCGCATCCTCCGGCGGCAGTGGCGGCGGTTCTTCCCGCAGCGGCGGCGGCTCGTCTTCGTCGTCCTCGAAGTCCTCCGGTTATTCGGCAAACTACACAACGTTCTTAAACGGTCTGAAGGAAAACGTGCGCATTCAGGTTCTGCGCGGCAAGAGCAAGACGAGCATCTACTCTTTGATCAACAGTCAGGTCAATGAATTCCTGTCCAACGATTTCATTACCGCCGACGAGGCCAGGCAGATGCGCGCCGTCGCCCAGAGCTACTATGCAACGGAGTATCAGAAGCGAATCGGTAAATAATTCGTAAATTTTTTTGCGACGCACATACACGCACCCTGTAATTTATGTACAATAGAATCATCAGATTTTACGGGAACGTTACATTGCAGGGGAGGAGGTGCGTTTTGTGCGAAACAGACCGTTTGTCCTTTGGGCAAGTCTGATTGCCGTTTTGATTGTTTTTCTGAGCATTCCGGTGCTTGCCGGCATGCGCGTGCCGCATGCGCCGCAGGCAGATCTTGCGGAATTTCACCCGCAGCTTGCCGGAACGCATGACAGTTTTACCATCTCCATGCCCGAGACGGTGGATGCGCTCGTCGCCTTTCAAAGCCAGGGCAGCACGCTTGCGCACGCCACGCTGTATGTGCTGGAGGATGTCACCGCCTACGCGCGCAATTTTGCAGACAGTCTGACCGCGCTAGGCGCGCAGATCGTCGAGGTGCACGGCGAAGAGACGGCGTTTGTCGACGCGGCGGGCCGCTGCCTTCTGGCCGGCTCGGCGCTGGTATGCGCCTGCACGGCGCTTGCGCTGGCATTGCGGCGCAGAAAACACAGTTAAAAAAACACACGCTCAAAAAAAGCGCGGAGACGGCGGCCGCAGGCATGCACCTGCCGTCTCCCTTTGTTTTTTTCTTGCATCGCCGCGCCGCGTCCTGTACAATGGCGGTATGCAGACTTTTCATGAATCGGAGCGTGGCTTTATGCTGGAAACACTCATTCCATCCCTCATCGGCACCGCCATCGGCGCCGTCATCGCCTATGCGATCATCAAAAGCAGAAAATCCGGGCGATAAACGAGAAAAAAAAGAAGCGCCGGCAGCAGGAGATATCCTCCATCCGACGCAGACCCATAGCGAAGTAATTATGTAGGATACGGTGTAGCCCTGAAAATAAGGGCTGCACCGTGTTCTGCTTTATGCAGAAATTCCGAACTGCTGCGGGTTTCGGCGTATCTCCTCCATCGCCATCTGCAGCTCCTGTTCCGTCGGCGGGGTGAACAGTCCGACGGCAGTAAAGTAAATGTCCACCTTCACCTTTTTTGTTTTCTTGTCCTTGCTGTAGACTTCGATACGCCGTATCAGCGCATTGACAATCTCAGGGGTGAGCTGCCGGATGTCCGTGTAATCCCGAAGTGCCTTCATCAGCAGCTTCAAATCCACCTTGTTTTGCTCTGCATCCTGCAATTTTTTATTGCCGTCAGCCACAAGCTCCAGCAGCTCCTTCTGCTCTTTTTCGTAATTGTCCGTCATCTTTACAAAACGCTCGTCGCTGACCTTGCCGGAGATATTTGCCTCAAACAGCTCCTCAATCGCCTTGTCGATCATCCTGATGCGCCGTTCACCGGTTGCTAAGGATTGTTTCAGCTTTTGCACCTCGGACTGTCGTGCGACATTGTTGTTCTTCGCCAGCAGATACAGGAAAACAGACTCATAGCACCGCACAAAATCCGCAAGACTGCCCACTGCTTCCGCTACAATCTGCTCCAGCACCACATTGCGGATATAGTGGATGTCGCAAGTTCCACGCCCGGAATTGTAGTTGGCACAGCGGTAAAACTCCTGATTGAGCTTCAGGCTTTTGGCAGCGCAAAAATGCAGCTTAGCCCCGCAGTCAGGGCAATACAGCAGTCCTGCAAACAGGCTCTTTCTTCCCGTTTTTGTTTTCAGTGGTATTAGGGGAAGAATTCCCCTAAAGAAGAGCCGCCCTGCGGCTCTGAGGAGGACAATGTGCAGTACATTGTCCCTGCTTGTTATACCGTGAGACGCACCTTTTGGGGCTATCTCAAGCTCCCGCTTGTGGACAGCGGGACCTTTCGCTTTTCCCTTTAGGGTGCAGCTTTACTGCGGCATCATTTTGGTGCCGTAAATTGTGGATTTTTTCCGGCTTGCTGCCAAAATCGCCTTATTTGGCATCATCCGAACATCTCCAAATCATTGAGGACGCTCTGCTCGTTTGCCGCCTGTTCCTCCTCCGTCAATGTCAGCTGGACTGTTTGCGTCTGCGACGGCTGCGCTGACACAAAGGCAACATCCTGCAATTCCTCCCGGATAATGCTGCGGACTTCTTCAGCGGTCAGCGTACTGCTGCCATTGCTGTCAAAAGCCTTTCCGATAGCAGCAATGATGAATTTGTTGATAGACCCATACTGCTTTCGGTCGAGGAATTGCAGCCATCCAGCAATAGACCGCTGGCACTCGTCAGTGAGATCAAAGCGAATGTTCAGTCAATAGATTTCACCGTTCATACCTTACCCTCAGCCTTCAACTGCGCTTCCGCCAGATATTCATACCCTTTTGCGGCGGCACAGATGTCCTCAACAAAGGTATTCGGATCAAGTCTGTTTCCGCTGCACACAGAATATCTTGCTCTCCCAAAACGGCGAAACAGTCATATTCTCGTCACCGCCCGAAGAATGGCCTTTGCGAGCTACTACAGCTTTGTGCTGACGGATTTCTTCGAGGGGCTGCACCACGGGCATTATCCGAGGCAGTGCGAAATTTGCGGGCAGTATTTTCTGATGCAAAGCGCACGGCGGCAGAAGTATTGTTCCTACGGCACAGCACCGGAGTTATACAATGGCAAGAAAATCTCCTGCCGCCGGTACGCCATCGTTCAGGGCAAGGCAGAGCGGGCGAAGGATAATCCCCTCAAAGCTGCTTACGAAAAACGCCGCGCCGCCATCCGCTCCGAAAAGAGCCGTGGAACGATAACAGCGGAATTTGCAGCGGCGGCACAGGCCATGGCGAAGCGGCGCTTGGAACAGGCGGAGGAGGACGATGCCTATGCCAAGACAAATTATTATGCGGATTTGGAGCGTGCCAAGCTGTACGCTGACACGGGCAAAAGAATGAAATGACAGCAGGTGCATCCGGTGTCCAAAGAACAGAATGAAGTTTTAGAGCAACAGCGGTATCTTTTGGAGCGCCGGATGT
>JAHZHV010000116.1:6919-12027 GCA_019420085.1 Christensenella sp. | reverse complement strand
CCGATCAAACTGCCCAGAATAACCGCCAGTGTGTTAACCAAAACGCCTGCCATGCGTGCTTTCCACTCCTTTTTGCTGGAAATGTATCTTTTTTAAAATGGTTTCATTGTACGGGCGCATCCCATGGCTTGTCAAGCGGCAGTTTGCGGGATGATGCAGGGAATTTTCGTGCCGTTTTTGGAAGAATTGGGCAAATGCTGTGGCTTTTTTGCCTCTGATACGATATACTGATTTCGTTATGCAGTTTTGTATAAAATGATTGGATTGACACGGATTGCATTGGAGGAAAAATGGAACACAAAACAAAACGCGGCAGTTGGGGATCGACGTTCGGCTTTTTGATGGCTGCAATCGGCAGTGCCGTCGGCCTTGGAAATATTTGGGCGTTTCCCTATAAAATGGGTGCAAACGGCGGATTTCCCTTTTTGCTGATTTATTTGATTGTGCTTGTTTTTGTTGGCTTTGTCGTGATGCTGGCCGAAATGGGGCTGGGACAAAAGAGCGGCACGGGGCCGGTTGGCACATATCAGATGCTGTCCAAAAAATATCGCTGGGCCGGCTGGTTCGGCCTGTTTGCGCCGTTTATCATCCTGACATTCTACAGTGTCCTTGGCGCCTACTGCGTCAAATACATGGTCGCCAATATCGGCGATCTGTTCGGCGCGTCCTTCGGCACGGCGGGCGCGGAGGGTGCGCAGGTGTTTGCGGCGCTGATGCGCAACCAGCCCGAAAGCGTGCTGTATACGGTGCTTTTCATGGCGCTTACCTGCGTGATTGTCATGGGCGGCATTGCAAAGGGCATCGAGCGCTTTTCCAAAGTCGCCATGCCGGCGCTTGCCGTGATGCTCGTTGTGATTATCGTCCGCAGCGTGACGCTGCCCGGCGCGATGGAAGGGCTGCGGTTTATGTTCGCGTTTAATCTGGAGCCGCTGCGCGAGGACTTTTTCAGCGTTTTGTCCACGGCAGGATCGCAGGTGTTTTTCTCTCTGTCGCTTGGTATGGGCATCATGATGACGTACGGTTCGTACCTTGACAAGTCGCAGAACCTTGAAAAAAATACGCTTGTCATCATCGTCTTTGACACGCTCATTGCGCTGATGTCCGGCGCCGCCGTGCTGCCGGCCGCCTTTGCGCTGGGCGGGGAGGGCGCAGCCATGGCCGGCCCGAGCCTTCTGTTTGTCACGATGCAGAATGTCTTTGAATCGATGGGAACGTTTGGCCCGCTGTTCGGCGCGATGTTCTATCTGCTTGTGGCAATTGCCGCCATTACATCGTCCATTTCGCTTGTGGAGGTTATCACAACGTTCTTTGTGGACAGAGCGCGCATGCGCGGGAAAAAGGGAAACCGGCAGCTTGCCTGTGTGCTGTCCTGCGTGGTCATTACGCTGCTTGCCGCGGTCGTCGCGGCCGACGGTCTTGGAACAAACGGCCTGTGGATTCCGGGGCGGCGCTTCTTCGGCGCCGGTGCATGGAACGAAAGCTGGCTTGCCTTTATGGACGCCTGGTCCGAGGGCGTGATGATGCCGCTTGGGGCGCTGTTTTTGTGCACGTTTGTCGCCTACGAGTACGGGATCGACCGCTTCGGCCGGGATTTGACGCAGAACGGGCATCGCTTTGCCACACGGGGCTTTTTCGGATTTTGCATGCGTGTGATTGCGCCGCTTGCGATGTTTCTGGTGCTGTATGGACAGCTTCAAAGTTTCTTCGGCAATCAGATGCTTTCTCTTGGTGTACTGGCTGCCGTTGTCTATCTGCTGCTTTGCATGATTCCCGTGGGGATCGTACAGAACAAAGGATATGACGACCGCTATCAGGGAATCGGTTTTTTCCTGTTTGCGGCGCTGACGGCGGTGATTCCGGCGCTTGTGGTATCGATGTGCCTGAACAAGCGGAGGGCGGCGCAATAAACGACTGTAAAAGGATGAATGCGGCGGCTGCGCAAATTGTGCGCGGCCGTCCTTTTTTTGCGCGCTTGCGGGTGCGCGCGGCGGCTGGTATAATAGGAAGAAGTATGTTTTGTACAGGCAGGTGAAGAAACATTGCGGTATGCGCGCGTGGTGGTGGACGTTGCGGTTCGGGGCATGCAGGACGGCTTTGACTATGTCATTCCGCAGGATTACCCCTGCGATGTGGTGCCGGGCCTTTGCGTCAGCGTCCCCTTCGGTGCGCGTATGCTGGAAGGACTGGTCTGCCAGGTGACGGAAAAGACGGATATTGCGCCGGAGAAACTGCGTCCGCTTGGCAAGCCGCGCTATGACGGCACGGCCGTGTCGCCGGTGATGATGGAGCTTGCCGTGTGGATGGCCGCGCACTATCACTGTTCGCTTGCCGAGGCGCTGCGGCCGATTCTGCCGCCGGGTGCGCGGCGGGACAAGGCGCGGCGCAGCAGCCGCGCCTGTCCGCAGCTTGCCGTGACGCATCAGCAGGCGCAGGACTTTCTTGACAAGTGTCCGCCGCGCTTTTCCAGGCAGATTGCGCTTATTTCGCTGCTTTTACAGGATGCGCCGCCCGCGCAAATCTGGCGGGAGCTGCCCGACTGGCAGCAGAGCGCAAAGTCGCTGGAGAAAAAGGGACTGGTGCGCATTGCGTCGCAGACGCAGGAAAGCCTGCCGTATCTGGCGGCGGATCTGCCGCCTGCGCCGCCGGAGCCGGAACTGACGCCGGCGCAGAAAGACGCCGTGACGCGCATCTGCCAGGGCGTGGATGCGGGGCAGGGGACGTACTACCTGTTTGGCGTGACGGGTTCGGGCAAGACGGAGGTGTACCTGCAATGCGCGCGCTACGCCATGCAGCAGGGCAAAAGCGCGATCATCCTCGTGCCGGAGATTGCGCTGACGCCGCAGATGGTGCAGCGCTTCCGCGCCCGCTTTGCCGATGCGGTCAGCGTGCTGCATTCGGGTCTTTCCCTTGCGCAGCGGCGGGATCAGTGGCATAGAATCCGCGACGGACAGGTGCAGGTGGTCGTCGGTGCGCGTTCCGCGGTGTTTGCACCGTTTGCCAATCCGGGACTGATTGTCGTGGATGAGGAGCATGAAAGCAGTTATTGCGCGGAGTCCGCGCCGCGCTATGATGCGGTGACCGTGGCGCAGTGGCGCTGCGCCAGGCAGAAGGCGGCGCTTGTCCTGGGCAGTGCAACGCCGACGCTTGGCCGGTACCGTGCCGCATTGCACGGACAGATGCAGCTTTTGACGCTGCCGGCGCGCGTGCGCGGACTGCCGATGCCGCAGGTGTCGATTGTGGACATGCGGTTGGAATTGCAGGCGGGCAACCGCACGATGTTTTCCGGGCAGCTGCGCCGGGAAATGGAGCGCGCGCTGTGGGACGGCGAACAGATCGTGCTTTTTTTGAACCGGCGCGGGTACAGCACGTTCGTCTCCTGCCGGGACTGCGGGGAGGCTGTGCACTGTCCGCATTGCGACGTGGCGCTGACGTATCACAGCGCCGGTAAAAAGCTGGTATGCCACTACTGCGGCTATGAAGCGGCGCCGCCTTCGGTGTGTCCGTCCTGCGGCTCACGGCGGATTCGCTATTTCGGCGCGGGA
This sequence comes from Christensenella sp., assembly GCA_019420085.1. Lineage (GTDB taxonomy): Bacteria > Bacillota > Clostridia > Christensenellales > Maliibacteriaceae > RGIG9107. Next base: position 8,485 of record JAHZHV010000116.1, on the reverse strand, counting down.
ACGCAGAAGATCGAAGAGGAACTGCAATCGCTTTTCCCCGGCGTACGCGTTCTTCGCATGGATCGGGATACGACGCGCGGACGCGATTCCCACGCAAAAATTCTGGCGGCGTTCGGCCGCGGCGAGGCGCAGGTCCTGCTGGGCACGCAGATGGTGGCAAAGGGGCTTGACTTTCCCAATATCACGGTAGTCGGCGTCATGTCGGCGGATACGGCGCTGAACGCGCCCGATTACGCGGGGGCGGAGCGTGCGTTTGCGCTGATTGCGCAGGTTGCGGGCCGCGCGGGCCGCGGCGATAAGCCCGGCCACGTCGTGGTGCAGACCTACTGCCCCGAGGAGCCGGCCGTCGTGCTGGCCGCGCGGCACGATTATCCGGCGTTTTACCGGGAGGAAATTCGCAGAAGGCGCGAGGGGCAGTTTCCGCCGTTTACACGGTTTATTCGCTTCGTCTTTTCCGATATGGATGAGGCGCGCTGCCTGCAAAGCGCAAAGGCCTATGAAACGGCGCTGCGTGCGGCGATTGCCGCGCCGGCGTTTGACGGATGCCGCGATTGTCTTTTGACGCTGCAAAGCATGCAGGCGCCGATTGCAAAGATCGAAAACCGCGCGCGGTGTCAGGTGCTGCTGAAGCTGTGGGAAAATGCGCAAAGCGACGCGTTTGTCGCGGCGCTGATGGCGTTTGACGACGCCTATGCATCGGCAGCGGCGCGCCCGGTCATGGAAATCAATCCAAGACATATGGTATAATCAACGGGTACTGGCGTATATTTGGAGGAATCAAAAAACATGGCGATCAGGACGATTTATACAAACGACGACCCGGTGCTGCGCAAAAAGACGCGGGAGGTTACGCGCTTTGACGCGCGTCTTGCACAGCTTTTGGAGGATATGGCCGATACGATGTACCGTGCCGGCGGCGTAGGACTGGCGGGTCCGCAGGTGGGCGTGCTGCGGCGCGTCGTCGTCATCGATACCAGCGAGGATAAAAGCGGCCTTCTGGAACTTGTCAATCCGCAGATACTGTCCCAGGAAGGGGAACAGATCGGGCAGGAGGGATGCCTGTCCCTGCCCGGCATTGCGGGCGTCGTGCGCCGTCCCATGCGCGTGACGGTGCGTGCGCAGGATCGAAACGGCGCATTTTTTGAAACGTCGGGCGAGGGACTTTTGGCGCGCGCGTTTTGTCACGAAATCGCGCATCTTCGCGGCGAGCTGTTTACGGACGTAATGGATTACCTTGTGCAGGATGAGGACGAGGAGGACGACTGATGCGCGTTGCGTTGTTTGGAACGCCGGAATTTGCGGTGCCGACGCTGGAAGCGCTGGCAAAGAATCCGGATTTTGACCTTTGCGCCGTCGTGACGCAGTGCGACCGGCCGGTGGGGCGCAAGGCCGTGCTGACGCCGCCGCCGGTCAAGGTGCGTGCGCAGGAACTGGGCGTGGACGTTCTGCAGATTGAAAAGATCAATCAGCCGGAGTCGCTGCAGATGCTGCGGGCGCTTGCCTGCGACGTATTTGTCACCGCGGCTTACGGGCAGATTCTGTCGCAGAAGCTTTTGGATATTCCGC
>JAHZHV010000116.1:0-6909 GCA_019420085.1 Christensenella sp. | reverse complement strand
TGCCCAAATACCGTGGCGCCTCTCCGATCGCCTGGAGCATCCGCTGCGGCGAGGCGTTTACCGGCATTACGACGATGTTTACCGACGCGGGCGTGGATACGGGCGATATCATTTTGCAGCGGCAGATGCCCATCGAGCCGGACGATACGACCCAGACGCTGACGCAGCGCCTGGCGGTTATGGGTGCGGAGGTGCTGATTGCAACGCTGTATCGCATCATGCGCAATCAGGCGCCGCGCTATAAACAGGACGAATCGCTTGCCACGCGCACGCCGATTCTGACGCGCATGCATGGAAAAATCGACTTTACCGGTACGGCGCGGCAGGTTGACTGCCTTGTGCGCGCCATGACGCCGTGGCCCGGCACCTTTACCAAGCTGCATGGCAAGACGCTCAAGGTCTTTGAAGTGGAAGTCTGCCAGGGGCGGGGTGTGCCCGGTACGGTGCTTGACGATCAGCTGACGGTGGCCTGCGGCGAAGGTGCGGTGCGCCTTTTGTCCGTCCAGCTGGAAGGCGGCAGGCGCATGCAGGCGAAGGACTTCCTGCGCGGCCGTGCGGTGCAGGCGGGAACGGTGCTGGGTGAGGAAGCATGACGGCGCGTCAGGCGGCGCTTTCGGTACTGGTGCGCGTCGTGCAGCAGAAGGCCTATGCCAATTTGTGCATTAAGACCATCGCGCCGCAGCTGCAGGATGCGCGGGAGCGCGCGCTTTGCACGACGCTTGTGTACGGCGTGCTGGAGCATCGCGTGCATCTTGGGCTTGTGCTGCAAAAGTTCTGCCGGATGGACAGGCTCCCGCCGCAGGTGGTGGAAGCGCTGTATCTTGGCGCGTATCAGATTCTGTTTCTGGATGGCGTGCCCGACAGCGCGGCGGTGTCCGAGTCGGTCAATCTGGCGCGCAAAAAGACGCCGCGCCTGGCCGGACTGGTCAACGCGGTGCTGCGCAATGTGACGCGAACGAAAAAGGAGGCGCTGGATATGGCGCGTGATGCGCGCTATGCGCTGCAATGCGCGCGCAATCTGACGCCGTATCTTGCGTCGCAGTGGCGGCGCACGTTCGGCGATGCGCCGGTTGAATCGCCGGGGCGCAGCACGGGCATCCGCCTGCGCGACGGCAGGCAGCTTTTGCCGCTGTGCCAGGCGCTCGGGCAGGCGGGCGCGCAGGTTTCCCAGCCGTTTGAAGGGTGCCTTCGCCTGCGCGGCGCGGGCGACCTTACGGCACTGCCGCTGTATCAGACGGGCGCGTTTGTCATCCAAAGCGCCGCAAGCCAGCTGATCGCACATGCGCTCGGCGCACAGGCGGGCATGCGCGTGCTGGATGTCTGCGCCGCGCCGGGCGGCAAGAGCTTTGCCATTGCCGATGACATGGGCGGCGTGGGGCGCGTTGTGTCGCTTGATCTGCACGCGCATCGCGTATCGCTCATCCGGCAGGAGGCCACGCGCCTTGGCATACGCTGCATCCAGGCACGCCAGGCCGATGCAACGGCGCTTGATGATTCGTATGACGGCGCGTTTGACGCCGTACTTGTGGATGCGCCCTGTTCGGGGCTTGCCGCGCCGGGCAAGCCGGAAATTGCGCTGCGCACCGAAGAAAAGGATATTGCATCCCTTGCCGCGACGCAGGCGGCGATTCTGCAAAGCGCGGCAAAATGCGTAAGACCCGGCGGCGTGCTTTTGTATTCGACCTGTACCTGGACGCACGAGGAGAACGCCGCACAGGTTGAGCGCTTTCTTGCGCAGCATCCGCAATTTCGCGCGGGCGGCCTTTCGGCCTTTTTGCCGGCGCGCTATGCGGCGCATGTGACGGAGGATTGTTTTTTGCAGCTTGTGGATACAAGAGATGAAGCGGAGTCGTTTTTCATGGCGCGCTTTATCAGGGAGTAACGACATGGAAAAGGTTGCATTGCTGGATCTTCCAAGGGAGCAGCTGCGCGCGTTTGTCACACAGCAGCTGGGGCAAAGCGCGTTTCGCGCCGATCAGATTGCGCGCTGGCTCAAAGCGGGCGTGCCGATCGCGCAGATGCGCAATCTGCCGCTTTCCCTGCGGGAGACGCTGGAAAACCGCTGCATCATCGGCGGTGCGGAAATTGTGCGTACGCTGCGTTCGCAGCACGACGATACGCAGAAATTTCTGTTTTCCCTGCGCGACGGGGAGATGGTCGAAGGCGTTTTGATGGGGTATCGCTACGGGCATACGCTGTGCATGTCCACGCAGGTAGGCTGCCGGATGGGCTGCGCGTTCTGTGCTTCGACGCTGGAGGGACTGGTGCGCAACCTGACCGACGGCGAAATGCTGGGGCAGGTCATCGCCGTCAACGCATCGCTGGGCGGCGGCCGGCAGGTGGATCACATCGTGCTGATGGGAAGCGGCGAACCCTTTGACAATTACGACAACGTGGTTTCGATGCTGCGGCGGCTCAATGCGCCCGACGGCCCCGGCATCGGGCTTCGCAACGTGTCTGTTTCCACCTGCGGACTGGTGCCGGCCATCGACCGCTTCTGCGGGGAGGGCTTGCCCGTGACGCTGTGCCTTTCGCTGCATGCGCCGAACGACCGCATCCGAAAATCGATTATGCCCATTGCAAACGCATACGGCATCGACGAGACGATCGCCGCCTTTGCCCGGTATATCGATAAGACGGGCAGACGCGGGATTGTTGAGTACTCGCTCATCGCCGGACGCAACGATTCGCCGGCGTGCGCAAGGGAGCTTGCCGCGCGCCTTCGCGGGCTGCGCGTGCATGTCAATGTCATTGCGCTGAATCCCGTGCGGGAGAGAAACCTGAATGCACCGGAACCTGCGCGGGTGCGCGCCTTTTTGCAGACGCTCGCAGATTGCCATATTTCGGCGACAAAGCGGCGCTTGATGGGCGAGGATATCGAGGGCGCATGCGGCCAGCTGCGCCGAAAAACGCAGAAGATGTGACAGGTTCTGTGCAATTGTGTTAAATAGTTTTTAAGCGTGTCTGAAAAAAGTTGGAAAACGGCGCGTAAGCGGATAAAATAGCAGTATCAGCGCGCCAGGCGCGTGACAGACACTTCAGAGGTGAAAGCATGGTAACAGCTGCGTGTACCCATACGGGCAATGTGCGTACGATGAATCAGGATGCGTTTTTAATCTTCCATAGCGGCGACGCGCTTGTCGCCGCCGTTGCAGATGGCATGGGCGGGCATCGCGCCGGCAATATTGCAAGCGTCCTGGCGCTGGAAAGCGTGCGCGACTTTTTCGATGCGCATGCGGACATGGACGACTGTCAAAAGGCAGAGGGCGCCGTGGCGCAGGCCAATACACGCGTCTTTGAACGTGCCAATCGTGACGAGGATTGTTACGGCATGGGTACGACGCTTTGCATGGTACAGGCGCATGCCGACAAATTCACGTATGCGCATGTGGGCGACAGCCGGATTTACCGCTTCAGTGAAAAAGAAGGCCTGACGCGCGTGACGCACGATCATTCGCTTGTACAGGAGCTGGTTGACATCGGGCGCATCGACGAGGAAGAAGCCGCGACGCATCCGCAGCGCAACATTATCACGCGCGCCGTGGGAACGGCGCCGGATGTGACGGCGGACGTGGAAACGGTTGCGTGGGCAAGCGAGGAGACGCTTCTGCTTTGCAGCGACGGGTTAAGCGGCGAATTGACGGATGCGCGCATTGAGGAGATTCTGCGTGCGTCGCAGACGCTGCAGCAGGCGATGGATGCGCTGATGGACGGCGCGCTTTCGGCAGGAGGATCGGATAACATTACGGCGATCCTTGTGCAGAACCGTGACGAGGTGAACGAGTAATGGAAGAACGCATTGTCGACGGACGATACGTTATTCTGGAAAAAGTCGGCGCAGGCGGGATGGCAGACGTCTACCGCGCGCGCGATAATGAGACGGGTGAGGAAGTCGCCGTCAAGCAGATGCATACGGATCTGCTCAACGATCCGGAATTTGTACGCCGTTTCGAGCGCGAGGCGGCGGCGCAGTCCATGCTGAATCATCAGAATATCGTGCGTACGCTCGGACATGGTCAGGACGGCGACGTGCCGTACATCGTCATGGAATATGTTGAAGGCATTACGCTCAAGGACTTTATTAAGAACCGTGCGCCGATCGGGCAGCAGGTTTTAACGCGCATTGCGCGCCAGATTCTGGCAGCGCTTGGTCACGCGCATGCACACGGCGTTGTGCATCGTGACATCAAGCCGCAGAACGTGCTGATGGGCCGCGGCAATATTTTGAAGGTGACCGACTTCGGCCTTGCCAAGGCGGCAAGTTCGGCGACGATCACGATGACGGGTTCCAATGTGCTTGGAAGCGTGCATTACTTTTCGCCGGAGCAGGCGCGCGGCATTGCAAGCGATGCAAGAAGCGACCTGTACTCCCTGGGCATTGTGCTGTATGAGATGGCCACGGGCGTGCTGCCGTATCAGGGCGATACGCCGGTGACGGTTGCGCTGAAGCACCTGCAGGAGGTGCCGTACTGGGCGCATCTTTATGCGGACGTGCCGCCCGCACTGGAGGGCGTGATTCTCAAGGCGATTTTGAAGGACCCGGATCAGCGCTATCAAAGCGCGGCGCAGATGGCGCACGACCTTGCGCTGGCGCTGGAAAATCCGCAGGCACAGGTTGTCAAGTTCCCCGAGAACCTGTATATTGCAATGGATGCCGACGAGGGCGACGGTCTGGAGCAGAACGTGGCGACTGCGCAGGAAACCCCGCCGCCGCAGGATGTGCATGCAAACGTGCCGCGGCGGCCGCCGCACGAGATGCCGCATATCCAAGAGCCGGTGCCGCGCGGCAAGAATCCCGTTTCGCAGCAGGCGCCTGTACGGCGGCATGACGTGCGTCTGATTGCGATCGGCGTGACGGCTGCCGTCTGCTTTGTTGCGGCGATTGTGCTGATTGTGGCGCTTGTCAGCAGCAAGAACCGCATCAGCATGCCCAATTTTGACGGCTACACGCAGACGCAGGTGGAAAGCGAACTGGCCGAATATGAAATTGTGCCGCAGGTTACGTATGAATACAATGACGAAGTGCCAAGTGGCCGCGTCATCAGCCAGCAGCCCGCTGCGTCGACGCGCCTTGAAAAGGGAGAAAACGACGTATCCATCGTCATCAGTCTCGGCAGTGAAGAGGTGGAGATGCCCTCGCTTGTGGGACTGAATTATGAGCGCGCCATGGAGCTTTTGGAACAAAACGATCTGAATGTCGGTTCTGTGGATTATAAGGTGGATTCCCAGAAGGCGAAAGACACGGTTGTGCAGCAGTCGCCGGAGGCGGGACAGACAATCCGCCGCGGTGAGAGTGTGAAGCTATGGCTGTCCAGACCGTAAGCGCCGCGCCGCAGGACGGCGCACTGCGGGGCCGGATTCTGATCGGCCTTTGCGGGTACTATGATGTGCTGCTTCAAGACGGACGGCGCGTGCAGACGGTTGCGCGCGGGCGTTTTCGAAGGGAGAAAATCAAGCCGCTTGCCGGCGATGTCGTGACGGTTCTGCCCACGCAGGAACAGCAGGGCGTCTTTGGCAGCATTGATGAAATCCTGCCGCGCAAAAATGCTTTCATCCGTCCGCCGGTTGCCAATATCGACCGCGTCATTGTCGTGCTTTCGGCAGGCGCACCGCAGCCGGATCTGCTGCTTACGGATAAGCTGCTGATGCAGGCCGTGCGTGCAGGCGTGGAACCGGTGATTTGTCTTTCCAAATGCGATACGGGGCAGGAAGCCTTTATTCACGAGCTGTGCGATGAATATCGATTCTTTCGCTGTATCTGCACCTCGAGCGTGACGGGACAGGGAATCGACGCGTTTCGCGAACTGGTTCGCGGCGGCGTCTGCGCCGTTGCGGGGCAGTCGGGCGCGGGAAAGTCTTCGCTGCTCAACGCGGCGTATCCGCAGTTTTCGCTGGAGGTCGGGCTTTTGAGCCAAAAGGTTTCTCGGGGACGGCATACCACGCGTGCAAGCGTTCTTCTGCCGCTTGCGGACGGCGGTTTTGTCGTGGATACGCCCGGATTCTCTCTGATGGAAACCGAGCTGATAGACCCTGCGCTGTTGAAGAGTTGCTATCCGGAATTTTCCGGCTGGACGGATGCATGCCGCTTCGGCGCCGACTGCCTGCATGCGGGGGAGCCCGGCTGCGCTGCGCCGCCGGATCTGCCGCCGGGACGCATGCAGCGCTATCGTCAGCTGCTGCAGGAGGCGCGGGAACGCTGGAAGCGACGCTATTAGTTGAAGGAAGAGGAAGTGCGAAAGTCATGAATTTTCTGATCGTGGCGGGTGGCCCGGATCCCGGGGTAACGCTGCTTCAAAAATGCGCCAAACAGGCGGAAAAAATCTATTGTGCCGATCGCGGCGCGCAGTGGGTATATCAGGCGGGCTTAAAGCCCGATCTTGTCGTCGGCGATATGGATTCTGTGGATCCGGCAATCTGTGATAAACTGGAGGCGGACGGCGTTCGCATCCTGCGCTATCCGGTGGAAAAAGATCTGACGGATACGCAGATCGCTGTGGAGACCGCCATTTCCGACGGCGCGCGTGCGATTACGCTGCTTGGTGCGCTGGGCGGACGTGTGGATCATACGCTTGCCAATATCGGGCTGATGATGACGTATCACCGCCGCGGTGTGCGCATCGCAATCATGGATAACAATACGGCGATGTTTGTGGGGGAGCGCATCATTACCTTTCGCGCAATCAATGGAAGCACTGTCTCGCTCTTTGCCATGGAAGAAGGCGTTCGCGTTCTGCGCAGCGAGGGCCTGTATTATCCGCTCAATGATGTGATCGTGCCGATGGACGCGACGCTTTGCGTGTCCAACCAGATGACCAGCGATCGCGTGATGCTGGATGTGCGTGACGGCGCGCTGCTTGTCGTGGTGACGGCACGCGAAATGTAACGCAGCTTTTTAAAAGGAAACAAAAA
>JAHZHV010000115.1 GCA_019420085.1 Christensenella sp. | reverse complement strand
GCGCGCTATTTCTATGCAGCAGTGCCGCTTCCTTTCTAACAGGGCAAGTACTTTGTCCCAACGGTGGTCTGGTTGTATAAGGCAATATAAAAAGCTTCGCAGGGAATAATTCCAACCACTGCGAAGCTTTTTTCTTATCCCGTCGATGCGACTTTTTTAAGTTTCCTGTTCGCCGCTTCCCGATACCGTCAAAGTATCAATCAACAGGCTGGGCGATCCTGTTTGTGAACCGCTGAAAAACAGATCAGATCCCACTGCAAGCACACCCGACAACAGCTTGAGGAAATTTCCTGCAACCGTTACCTGCTCAACCGGGCGGCCTCGTTGTCCGTCCTTTACGACAAAGCCGGAAGCCAACAGAGAAAAGTCCCCCGTCACAGCATTCAACCCGGCGTGCAGTCCGGATACCGTACAGATCAAAATACCGTCGCCCATTTGCGCAAGCAATTGCTGCTGTGTCTTTTCTCCCGCCGCAATGAAAAAATTGCTGGGCGCAACCGTTACGGGAGACCCTGCCGCCGCGCGGGAGGCATTCGATGTCGACGCGCAGCCTTCTTTTGCAGCCGTCTTCAGGTTATGCAAAAAGCTTTGAAACACGCCGTTTTGCACAACTGAAGTTGTCCGCGAAGGCGTGCCTTCCGCATCAAACGCGCGGGGATGATGCGCTGCAAGCGGGTCATCGACAATGTCAACACACGATGCTGCAATACGCTGCCCGCAGCGTCCGACAAGCGGCGACAGGCCGCGCTGCGCCTGATCCGCACAGAACATCCCCGAAAATGCCTCCAACAAATCCGCCGCCGCTTCACGATCAAGCACAACAGGCGTCTGCATTGCCTGCACACTGCGCGCACCGAAACAATCGACCGCCTTTTGAACCGCCTCCTGAACGCACGCTTCCACATCCATGGCCTGCGCCCCTTCGCGGAAAGCAATCCCATCGTGCGTCTCATCACCGTCGCGCACCGCAGCCTCCAGCATAATAGCGCCTTCGCTGCGCTGCATATGCGCAAACAATCCAAGCGTATTATTCAGCGTTCGACTTGTACGCACCGTCGTCACAACGCAATACGGCGTCTGAAATACGCGCGCATCCGCCGCTTTTGCCATGCGCTCCATCTGCATGGCGAGCTCAATTTTCTCCGCAATTGACAGCGCACACAATGGACATTCGGGCACTTTGACGACAGGATATGTCTGCGCGCCCTGCATGGGATGTTCATCACACAGTTCCACCGCCGAAGCGTTATCCATCGCACGTTCTACAAGCGTCGGCGCATCTTCCAATGCCTGGGTACCGGCATAGCCGTTTTTACCCTCATACAGAACACGCAGACCCACGCTCATCTGCCTGCTGACCTCGTAGGCGTCAATCTGCCCATTCAATACTTTGACACGAAAGTGTTCGCCCTGATCCACGCACACCTCCGCGGCCTGACATCCACGTTCCACCGCAAGGGAAAGAAGCTGCTTTACAAACACATCACGATGCATTAAATCGCACCCCCCTTTCCACCGATAATCATCTGTCTTACACGAATAGTCGGCTGGCCTACGTTAACGGGAATGCTGCCCGACGACGAGCCGCACATGCCCTGCCCAAGTGCAAAATCCTGTCCCACGCGATCGATATCTTTGAGAACCTGCGTACCGCGTCCGATGAGCGTTGCGCCGCGCACAGGAAATACGATTTTGCCGTCGCGCACCCAGTATCCTTCCAGCACAGCAAAGTTAAACTCCCCTGTCATGGGGTTCACCGAGCCGCCGCCCAGTTTTTTGGCATACAGGCCCTCTCCCATCGTGGCAATCATCTCCTGCGTTTGATCCGAGCCCTGTACAAGGAACGTATTTGTCATGCGCGACGTCGGCGCAAAATCGTATCCCTGTCTGCGGCACGATCCGGTCGGCGCGGCCTGCATCCGGCGTCCGTTTAAGCGATCGACCAAATATCCGCGCAATATGCCATTTTCAATCAGCACATTGCGCGCCGCATATTCGCCCTCATCATCCACGCCGATACTGCCCCATTCTCCCGGCAGCGTCCCATCATCCACAGCTGTAACACACGTACTGGCGATTTGCTGTCCCATGCATTCAGCAAACACAGACGTGCCACGCGCTACGCTCGTAGCTTCCAGCGCATGCGCGCATGCTTCGTGAAAAATCACGCCGCCAAAGCCGTTGCCGATGACAACGGGACGCATCCCAGCCGGACACTCCGGCGCGCGAAGCATGGTAAGAGCAACATCTGCCGCGCGGCGTGCATACATCGCGCCATCAAATGTGTCGAAAGCACGAAAATCCGTACCGAATCCGGGTGATTCGGCGCCGGTTTGCGTATCCGTTCCATTGGATGCAACAGCCTGAATCACCACACGCGTGCGTGGCCGCGCATCAAACGCACGCACGCCCAGTGAATTGGCAATCCAAACCCGCTGCATCACATCGATATAGGAAGCGGACGTCTGCACAATTTTTTCGTCCACCGCAGCCGCTGCACGCGACATATCCCGCAGAATTTCAACGCGCCGTGCGTTTGTCACCGTATCAAACGGCTTTTGTATGCAGCGCGCGACCTTTCGTACATCCTGCATGGGCTGCACGCGCGTGCCCTGCGTCTTTGTGCGCAGTCCCTCCAGCGCTGCATGCAGCGTTTCCTCCAGTGCTGCAGGCCGCAGATCCGCCGTATAGGCATATGACTGCGTCAAATCCCGCGCCACGCGAATACCCACACCGCGTTCCGTCATACGTACCGTATTGGCCGCCGTATCTTCCGCAAAGATTTCAGCAAAATCCGCACCAGCATCCAGTGCAGCTTCCAGAATATGCGCAATCAGTTTTTCTTCGAGCAAGCGTGTCATCCTCCCCTTTTTTGCCGTTTAAAGCAGTGGCTCGTCCTCACAACGCAGCATCTTACTTTCCGTCATATCGTATGACGCTGTGCACATCGTAATCCTTTAAACGCATACGCCCCTGCAGGCCTGCAAGCTCCATCAAAAACAGCATGCGTACCGTACGGGCACCGACCGCTTCCACAAGACGCGACGCCGCCAGCGCCGTACCGCCCGTTGCCAGCAGATCATCCACCAACACCACACGCTGCCCGGGAAGCAAGGCATCGGCATGCATTTCAATCGTTGCCGTGCCATACTCAAGATCGTAAGTCTGTGACACCGTCTTTCGCGGCAATTTACCTGCCTTGCGAATGGGAACGAAGGGTTTGCCAAGATTATAGGCAATCGGCATGCCGAAGATGAATCCCCGCGATTCAATGCCTGCAACGGCATCAAAATCCAAACCATCCAGGCAATCCTGCAGGCTGTCTACGGCAAGACGCAGTCCCTGCGGATCTGCCAAAACAGACGTCACATCTCGAAACAGAATCCCTTCCTTCGGAAAATCCGGTATGGACAATACATATTCTTCCAGTTTTTTCATCTGCCAGCTCTCTTTTCTGTCAATTGGTGCACATACGCATCGTCACCAGATACAATGCGCAATTGTCTTCATCATTGTAGCAAAGCCATCCGATAATGTAAATGCACTGCTTTAAACACAAAATACACTTATGCATATTTCAGTATTTTGTGTTCACTTCTTTTTCAGATCTCACACGCCTTTTATTTTGCCGCAAGCACAAGGAAATTCGGTATTTTTTTACTGGTTTTTATTCTTACTTCCAATCATAAAATCCATGCAAAAATACTTGCTTCTTTCCATAATTCTTGTATACTGAGACTATACTTCGACGGCTGCTGTAACACTGCGGCTCCTGCATGTCAAAGCAGGAACTACAGTGAATACGCTTGTGCATTTACACGCTGTACACGGCATCCGTCATGGCAAGGAAGAAAGGAAGAACGATTCGGGTGGGTTACATCATTCCCGTCGGTCCGTACCATCCCGCACTGGAGGAACCGATTCATACAAAACTGCATGTGGAAGGCGAAATCATTCGCGAAGCGGAAGTATTCGTCGGCTACAATCATCGCGGTATCGAAAAACTGGCCTGTGAACGCAACTTTCTGCAGACGATCACCCTGGTGGAACGCGTCTGTGGAATTTGTTCGCATTCACACACGCTTGCCTACTGCATGGCGCTGGAACACATCGCACAGATGGAAGTCCCCCGCCGCGGACAGTATATCCGCGCGATCATCGCGGAACTGGAACGTCTGCATTCACACTTTCTGTGGCTTGGTCTTGCCTGCCACTGTGTCGGCCATGACTCCATGTTCATGCATATCTGGAATGAGCGGGAAATCGTTATGGATATCCTGGAGCTTTTGACGGGCAACCGTGTCAACTACGCAATGAATACCGTTGGGGGTGCGCGGCGCGACATTGATGATGACAAGCGCACGCGTGTCCTTGCCATGTTGGATACGCTGACACCGGCTCTTAAACGCATCCATGAACTATTTGCCACCGATAAAACACTTGGCATGCGTACACATGGCGTAGGCGTATTGACGAATGCGGATGCGATAACGCTCGGTGCGATCGGACCGCATGCACGTGCATCGGGTGTCAACACCGATGTACGGCGCGATGCACCGTACTGCTGCTATGATGAATTCCTGTTCGACGTCCCCGTCGTAGAAGACGGCGACGTTTTTGCCCGTGTACTGATTCGCATTCTGGAGTGCTATCAGAGTATCCGCATTCTGCGTCAGGCCTTGGAATCGCTGCCGGACGGACCGATCAATCTTGGCAACCGCCTGCCCCGCATTCCTGCCGGTGAATTTGTCAGCCGGCATGAGGCGCCGCGCGGTCAACTGACATACCATGTGGTCTGTGACGGCGGACAGACAAACTACCGCTTGAGTATCCACGTGCCTACGTTTAAGAATGCACCGACGCTTGTAACCATGCTGCGCGGCAATACCGTGGCAGATGCCGGGCTGATCGTGGCCAGTATCGATCCATGCTTCTCCTGTCTGGATCGGTGATGCCATGCACGAACTTGCCCTGACCCGCTCCGTCCTCTCCATCGCCCTGGAAGAGGCTGCGCGGCACAACGCCGCGCGTGTGTGCAGCATCGAACTTCTCATCGGAGAATATCACAGCGCCGTTCCCGCGTGTATCCAAACCTATTTTGACGTCCTCTCGCGCGGCACC
>JAHZHV010000114.1 GCA_019420085.1 Christensenella sp. | reverse complement strand
TACCCCTTATCCGGCATCACAACGCCCGGCACGCCGATTCCGGCAAAGGCAATGTCCGCAAAGCTGAGACCCAACGCAGCCATCTGCGCCTTTGCCAGCGCCGCAATGCGATCCAGTGTCTGCGCAGCGCTCATCCCTTTGACAAATGGCGTGGACTTTTTGCTGACAATTTTTCTTGTCTCCAGCGCCACAATGCCAACCGGAATATTTGTTCCGCCAATGTCAATCCCGATACTGTACATGCTCTGTCCTCCTGCCAAAATATTCTCCCGTTTATTCCTGGCCCCCATGCGAACTTCCCATTCGCGACAGGCGTGCCTCCAGTTCATCCATCACATTGTATCCCATCGATTCCAGGCGCAGATTCTGCGCGGCAATTTCCACAAGAGAAGCAAGATTGCGGCCCGGCGCAACAGGAATCACGATGCAGCGCAGCTGCGATCCCAGAATCTGCGTATACCGCTTGCGCGTGTCCAGCCGGTCCATTCCCATTTTCTGTACTTTGCCCCAGTGTTCCAACTGAACAACCGCCGAAATCGTCTTGCTATGCAGTACCGCGCCGACGCCAAACATCTGGCGTACATCAATCAGTCCAAGGCCGCGGACTTCCATCAAAAAACGAACCGTCTCCGGTGCGCTGCCAATCAGCCGCCCGTCCTGCGTGCGGATCATCTCTACCGCATCATCTGCCACAAGTTTATGCCCATGACGAATCAGTTCCAGCGCGGTCTCGCTTTTTCCGATACCCGAATCGCCTTTGAGCAGTATGCCAATGCCAAGCACATCCACCAGCACGCCGTGGTCCGTCATGCGCGGCGCAAGCAGCATGGAAAGATATTGTTTTGTCTGCGTAATATAATCGGACGTCCCCTCAGCCGTGGAAAGCAGCGCCACTTCATATTTGCGTGCAAACGAAATCATATCCTGCGGCACGGGCATATCGCGGCAAATCACCATGCCCGCAATGCCGCGGCACATCAGCGCCTGGAGACGCTCCCGTGCACATTCCGGCGTCAGGCTGAAAAGGTACGTCATCTCACTTTGCCCCAGCACCTGCAGCCGCTCGTTTTTAAAATGCTCAAAAAAGCCGGCAAGCTGCAAACCGGGGCGGTTGACCTTTTCCACCGTAAAATGCAGCATTCCGCTGCCGCGATACACGATGTTTGCCTGCGTGACACGCGCAAATTCCTCGACACTGACCTGCACCATGTGCTCACTCCTCCAGAATATAGCGCTCGATCAGCTGTGCCACGCCGTCATCATCGTTGGACGGCACGACAACATCCGCCACATCCAATACTTCCTGCCGTGCATTGGCAACGGCGGCGCCCAGCCCTGCGAAGCGAAGCATGGGAATATCGTTCAAGCTGTCGCCCACCGCGATCATCTCCTGCGGCGTGATGCCATAGTGCGCACAGATCCAGCCAAGCGCATTTCCCTTCGTCGCCTGCGGATGCGTAAACTCCAGCATGCGCGGCACGGAAATCGCTATTTCCATGCGATCGCCGAAAAACTGCTTTGCGGCAAGATAATGCGCCTGCGTCTCCTGCGGCGGCGCAAGGCTGACGACCTTCGCCGGCAGCACCGGCACATCGCGCTTTAAATTCTGCACATATTCCCCGTCGAAACCCTGGAGTTTTCCGTAATAAGCCGCCCATTCGCTTGCGTCTTCATAAAAAAAACTGTCGTTCGTATTTGCCTGTGCAAAATAGCCGTGTGCGCGAAGAAAGTCCACGGCGTCTTCAAACATGTCCCGTTCCAGCGGACGGCTGTACAGTTCCCGGCCGCTCATTGCATCACAAATCACAGCGCCCTGACAGTTAATTACCGGCGCTTCCACGCCGAGAAAATCGGAGAACCGCTTCGTCGAACGGTAAATGCGTCCGCTGCAAATTGCCGTAATCGCGCCCTTTTGCGTCGCGCGCCGGCAGGCGTCACGCAGGCGTGTACTCATCGTCCGGTCACTGTGCAGCGCTGTTCCGTCCAGATCAAATGCGATAAACCGATATTGCATAGCTCGTCCCCCTGCAGCTTTTTCTGTATTATATCACGACTTTCACGCGCGTTTCACCTGTTTTTCAGCCGTTTTCATGCGGATGCATGGCATCATAGACGCTTTTTGCGCTGGCTTGCGTCATGCCCGGCACCGCCGCCAGCTGTTCAAGCGACGCATGTTCTATCGCCGTCAGATTTTCAAAATGCGACAGCAGCGCCGTGCGCCGCTTGGGACCTACGCCCGGAATTTCCTCCAGCACGCTGCCAAGCGACTTTTTGGATCGAAGGCTTCGGTGATAGGTGATGGCAAAGCGATGCGCCTCGTCGCGCAGGCGCTGCAGCGTCTGCAATGCCCCGCTGGTACGCGGCAGGCGAATCGGCGCCTCCCGCCCCGGAAGGTAGATTTCCTCTTCCTTTTTGGCAAGAGAACACAATTTTGCCTGCACGCCGATATCCTCCAGCGCACGGCACACGGCTTTGAGCTGTTCGCGTCCGCCATCGATCATAATCAGATCCGGCATGGCAAGAAACTTGTCGTCCCCTGCCCTTTGCCGCAGAAAGCGCCGCGTCAGCGTCTCGGCAAGAGACGCAAAGTCGTTTGCGCCCTCCACCGTCTTGATCCGAAAGCGCCGGTATGCATGCTTGGCCGGCTTCCCATCCTCAAAAACAACCATGGACGCAACCGAATACACGCCCTGAATGTTTGAAATATCGTATCCTTCAATTCTCTGCGGCGGCGTGTCCAGTCCGCACACGGCGGCAAGTTCCGCAAGCGCGGCACGCGTATGCGCATACGCCTGTTCACGCTGTTTTTCCTGCCGCATGCGCGCCTGCACGGCATTTTGCTGCGCCATATCCAAAAGCGCCTTCTTCTCGCCCCGTTTTGGCGACAGAAGATAGACGCGCCTGCCGCCCTGTTCGCTTAAAAGCGCCTCCAGCACTTGGCTGCTTTGCGGCAGCTGCGGCACAAGAATTTCGCGCGGCAGCTGTGTTTCGGTGCTGTAATACTGCAAAATAAAGTTCTCGACCAGTTCCTGTTCGCCGGCGTCCTGCACCTGCTCCATCTGATGCAGGCTGCTGGATGCAATGCGGCCGTCGCGCATGCACAGCACCTGGACAAGGCAGCTGTCGCTGCCCGGCGCAAACCCGATCACGTCACGATTGTCATACCCCGTCATGGAGACGATCTGTTTTTGCAAAATGGTTTCAATCGCGTTGATACGATCACGCAGCACGGCCGCCTTTTCAAATTGCAGCGCCTCGGAGGCCTCCAGCATCTGTGCACGAAGCTGTGCCAGAAGATGCTGCGATTTGCCGGACAACAGCGCGGCAGCCTGCTCAAGCATCGCATGGTATTCCTCCCGCGGCACACAGCCGCGGCATGGCGCCAGGCACCGGCCAATCTGATAGTTCAGACAGGGACGCCCTACTGTCTTTCCCTCCTGCAGGAGGCGGCGGCAGGTGCGGATCGGAAAAATATCCGCCAGTGCCTGCATCACTTCGCGCACGCTGTGCGCCGCGCGGAACGGGCCGAAATACCGCGCCTTATCCCTTCCCATGCGCCGCGCAATCTCAAGGCGCGGATAGTCCTGCGCAAAATCGATGCGCACGTATGGATACTGCTTATCGTCCCGCAGAAGAATATTGTAGCGCGGCCGGTGTTCCTTGATAAAATTGCACTCCAAAATCAGCGCTTCCAGCTCGCTTTTGGTGACGACCGTTTCAAAATCCGCCACATGCGAAACCATCGCCCGCACTTTGGGCTCATGATTGCGCGAGGACTGAAAGTACTGGCGCACGCGGCGTTTCAGGCAGATCGCCTTGCCGACGTAGATCACCTGCCCGTCGGCGTCTTTCATGATATAAACGCCGCTTTCCTCCGGCAGTGTCTTTAGTTTTCGTTCGATAATTTCGTTCATGATCCCTGCTCCAGACAGGCCTGCAGCACGCTGCGTGCCACGGGAACCGCCGCCGCTGCACCGGAGCCCGCATTCTCCAGTACGACCGCAACGGCATACGGCGTCTGTTCGCTGTCGATAAAACCGACAAACCAGGCATGCGACTCCTCGTTATCGACCTCGGCCGTGCCCGTCTTGCCGCAAACCGTAACGCCGCCAAGCGCCGCGCCGGACGCCGTTCCGTTTGCCACGCAGCCCCGCATCAGTTCCGTCAGCGCCGCCGCCGTATCCGCATCCATGACGCGCCGGTACGACACCGGTTCCACGCTTTTTACCTGCCCTGCATTGTCATACACGCCGTACAGATACCGCGGCTGCATCATAACGCCGTCGTTTGCCACGCTTGCAGCAATCATCGCCGCGTGCAGCGGCGTGACAAGCGTCTTATCCTGTCCGACGCTTGCCCATGCCAGCGCAAAGTCATCGGCAGGCAAGGTAAACGAAGAATTGTACAGCATGCAGTCGGAAAACAGGAAGTTGTCGTTAAATCCGAAGTCTTCCGCCGTACGGGTAAGCGTCTGTGCACCCAGATTGTCCAGCGTCCACTGCGCAAACGCGCCGTTGCAGGAACGCGCAAAGGCGCCGGTTAAGTCAAGCGCGCCATGCACCGCCCCATGATAACAGCTGACGTTCACCGGCGTACCCGTCATGACATTATGCCCGACACAATTATAGTTCAAGTTGGTATAGCCATTTTCCAGGAGCGCAGCGGATGTCACGATCTTGAAAATGGAACCCGGTGGATACAACCCCTGCAAGACTTTATTGACAAACGTCCCATGCTGGGCGCTCGTAGCCTGTTCATACGTCAGTGTTGCCGGGTCAAATGTGGGCACAGACACGCTGCAGATTACCTGCCCCGTTTTGTAATTGAGCGCAACCACCGCACCGCGGCGGCCTGCCATCGCCGCATACGCCTGCATCTGCACCTGCGCGTCGATGCTAAGCGCAATGCTTTCACCATGGATCACACCCTGTTCCACGGTTTCAATCAGCTTTGGCAAAAATGCCTTTTCATCGCCGTACAGAATCCGTTTGTAACGCTGCTGCAAGCTGGTCGAAGTCATGCCATAGGAATCACCCAGAAGGTGTGCGACGCTCTGGCGCAGTACCGCATCCTGCGCATAGGTGCGCGTATTGGGTGCATCCGAGCTTGCCAAAACCGTACCGTCGCGATCTGTCACACTACCCGCGATCACATAATCCGTATTGGCCTGCAGGCGCGTATTATTTGCCGAGTTATACCAACGCGTCCCGTCATGATAGACGGAATAGATAAAATATACCGTCAAAAGCACCAAAAGACCAATGACAATGGCCATGACGGTACGCAGATATCCCTTCAGTTTGCGCATTGCGCACCTCCGTTTCTGCCGTTTCTGATCGCAATGGCCTGTAATACGCCGATAAACGCCATACTGGTGACCATGGAACTGCCGCCATAGCTGATGAAGGGAAGCGTCACGCCCGTAAGCGGAATAAACTTGATCACGCCGCCGATATTGATGAATGTCTGAAGTGCAAGCATCGTCACCACACCGAAGCTTACAAGCGCATCAAAGCGCGTCTTTGCGCGAAGCGCGATGATGCAGCCGCGAAAAATCAGCACCACATAAAACAGAATCACCGCAACACCGATGATCTGACCGAATTCCTCACAAATCACGGCAAAGACAAAATCCGTGTCATACTGCGGAATCAGTCCCTTGGCTTCACCCATGCCAAGTCCCATTCCAAGCAGGCCGCCGGAGGCAATGGCAATCAGCGACTGCACGATCTGATACCCGGATCCCAGCGGATCACTCCATGGGTCCAGCCAGACGGCAACACGCGTGCGCACATGGGAAAACAATTGATAACTGACGACTGCACCGCCGCAGCCGGCTGCAAACGCCGCAAGTGTGACAAGTCCGTTTCCCGTACCAAGATACAGCATGACAAGCGCCGTTCCAAAATAAAGAAGCGTGGCGCCAAGATCCTTTTGCAGCACCAAAAGGACCATTGCCGCCCCAACGCAAAGTCCCGTCGGGATCAATTTTCGGATGCTCCTGTTTTTCGAAAGTTCTCCCGCAAGGAAGAAAACAAGAAGAATCTTGACCGGTTCCGATGGCTGAAAGACGAAATTGCCGATTGCAAACCAGTTGCGGGAACCGCCGCGTTCCTGCCCGAAGAATGTCGACAGCGCAAGCAGGCCAAACATTCCTGCCAAAAACAGAAGATCGAATTTACGAACATTGCGGATGCGCGGCAGCACCAGCATCACCGCGAACATCCCGATAAGCGCCAGGACAAACCAGATCAGCTGCTTTTGCGCCGTCGCGGGACTTAGCCGGTATTGTACAATCAGCCCGAGCGATGCCAGAACGTTGACAACGATCATCACCTGCATATCCGCCCGGGTAAACACAAACCGGAACAGAATGTACTGCAAAAGCAGTGCAAAAACGCATATCAGACTAAATCCCAGCGCCATATAATCCGGCGTTTCACCTTTGAGCGACAACAGGCAAAAGCAAAGAAGCGTAAACAGCGCGATGGCAAAGACAAGCCCGTTATTCAAGACTGCGCCGCGCGGCGCTTTGGACTTTTTCATCCCCGATCGCCTCCTGTGCGCAAAAATGTCACGATCATCTCCGCCTCCGCCATCGTCAGGCGCGATCCCTCATACAAACGCGCGCGGCCGCGGACCGTTTTTCCATCGGCAAGAAGCACATCCCCCTCGCCGCACAATCGTTCCACATACGCCCTTCCGCGTTCAAAATACAGTCGCGCATGCTTTGCACGCAAACCGTGCCCCTTGATGCGAAAATTACACCCCGAAGCCGATCCCAGCACCGTATCGTCATACAAAGGACGCCATGCATCCTCATCCTGCCATTCGTCATACAGCGCCGCGTATCCCATGATCTCGCCCTGCGCGCCGACATCTCCGATACGCGACTTTTCGCTGCGGTACTCCGTCCAGGCGTTCGCGGCCGTCTGCCAGAGAATAAACAGAAACAGCGGCACGAGAACAAAGCGCAGCGCACCTGCGAGCAGTTCATATTGAAGTGCCGTCATGCCGCATTCCTCCTTCTGTGCAATCGCCATGTGTGAAATTAAAAACAGTATAACACATCCGCACAGCCTTCATCACAGGAATGTACAAAGCCAGGCATTCTGCACTTCCCAGCCATGCGGCGTCGCAAAAAGCCGCGCGCCTTCCCGCTGCAAAAGGCCCATCGATTCGTATTGTCTGGCCAACATGCGCCAGCGCATCTGCACCGGCGGATCAAGCTTTGCCAAAAGCGCCTCAAAATCCACGCCCTGTGCAAGCCGCATGCCAAGCATAAGCGTTTCCTTGACGTCTTCCTGCGGCGTCAGCACTTCTTCCACATCGTGCCAGCGCCGTCCCTGCGCAACGTCGTGCGCATAGTCTGCAAGCGTCTGCGCCTGCGTATAACGCGTCATGTCATACCGTCCGTGCGCGCCGCATCCGATTCCGACATAAGCATCGTTATGCCAGTAGTGCAGATTGTGCCGCGACATATCGCCGCCGCGCGCGTAATTGGAAATCTCGTAGCGGACAAATCCTGCCTGCTGCAAAAGCGCGCTGAAGAGGCGCTGCATCAGGAGGGACTCCTCCTGCGACGGCAGGTTCAGTCTTTCCTGCATCGCGCCAAAGGGTGTATCGGGCGCAATCGTCAAATCGTAGCAGGAAACATGCGTCACGCCAAGTGCAATCGCTTCGCGCGCACCCTCTGCAATCTGCGCCATGTCCTGCCCGGGCAATGCGGACATAAGATCAATCGAAACCCGTGAAAATCCCGCGTCCTGCGCCATCTTTACCGCATCGCGCGCCTGCGCCGCCGTATGAATCCGCCCGATGGCGCGAAGCGTCGCGTCGCAGAAACTCTGCACGCCGAAACTGACGCGCGTAAAACCCGCATCCGCCAGCGCGCGAAGCATCGGTGCGTCCACCGTCCCCGGATTGGCCTCCAGCGTAATTTCCGCATCATCGCAAAAACAAAAGCTTTCCCGCGCCGCATCCAGCAGCCGGCACAGATTGTCCGCGCCCAAAAGCGACGGCGTACCGCCGCCGAAAAAAAGCGTATCCGTCCGGATGCGCTTTTCCTTCCAAAGGCGCATCTGCGCCGCCGCCGTGCGCGCATATTGCGAAAAATCTCCCCTTTCCGCACCGGGAAAGGAGAGAAAATCGCAATACGGACACTTGTGGATGCAAAACGGAATGTGTACGTATACGCCGTCAGCCATCAATCCAATTTCAAAACCGCCATGAACGCCTCGCTGGGCACCTCAACCGACCCCACCTGACGCATGCGTTTTTTTCCTTCCTTCTGTTTTTCCAACAGCTTTTTCTTGCGTGTAATGTCGCCGCCATAACACTTTGCAAGCACATCCTTGCGCAGCGCCTTAACCGTCTCGCGCGCGATAATCTTCCCGCCGATTGCCGCCTGAATGGGAATTTCGAACAGCTGACGCGGAATGGCTTCGCGCAGTTTCTCCGCCACGGCGCGGCCGCGCTGGTAGGCGCGCTCCCGATGCACAATTACGCTGAGCGCGTCGCAGGATTCACCGTTTAACAGGAAATCCAGCTTGACAAGATCGCTTTGCTCATAGCCATCGAGGTCATAACTGAGCGACGCATATCCCTTTGTACGGGATTTGAGCGTATCGAAAAAGTCATAGATAATCTCATTGAGCGGAAGACGGTAATGCAGCACCGCACGGTTTTGCTCCGGATATTCCATGTCCAGATACACGCCGCGCTTCTGCTGGCAGATCTCCATCACTGCGCCGACGTACTCGTTCGGCGTCATGATGTCCGCCTTGACCATGGGCTCTTCCATATACTCAATTTCCTGCGGCGGCGGCAAATTGGCCGGATTGGCAAGCACGACCATCTCCCCGTCGGTCTTATGCACATGATAGATAACGCTTGATGATTTCCATGTGCAAAAGCCCCAGGAATCCGCAGCGGAAGCCGTATCCAAGCGCAGCAGACGTCTCCGGTTCAAAGAACACCGCCGCATCGTTGAGCTGCAG
The DNA here is from genome assembly GCA_019420085.1 of Christensenella sp. Lineage (GTDB taxonomy): Bacteria > Bacillota > Clostridia > Christensenellales > Maliibacteriaceae > RGIG9107. Next base: position 2,223 of record JAHZHV010000114.1, on the reverse strand, counting down.
CTTTTCAAGCGCATCGCGCAAATCGGCATACCGCGACCCGTCCGCAGGATAAATACCGCAAAACACCATTGGCGTAGCCCGCTTATAGCCCGGCAGCGGCGCATCTGCGGGCGCTTCATCATCCGTGATCGTATCGCCTACACGCGCATCGCGCACTGTCTTGATTGCAGCCGTCACATAGCCGACTTCACCGGATTGCAATGCATCCACAGGCGTAAGACCCGGCGTAAAGACGCCAACTTCCGTCACTTCAAATACAGCCCCCGTAGCCATCATGCGAATGCGCTGTCCGGCGCGCACGCTTCCGTCTATTACACGCACGTGACAGATCGCGCCGCGGTAATTATCATAAAACGAATCAAAAATCAGCGCACGAAGCGGCCTGTCCCGTCCGTCCACCGGCGCGGGAATGTGCTCGATAATCGCCTCCAGGAGTTTGTCCACACCAAGGCCTGTTTTTGCCGAGACAAGCGGCGCATGTTCAGCCGGAATCCCGATAATATCTTCAATCTCGGAAATCGCTTCCTGCGGCCGTGCGCTTGCAAGATCGATCTTATTAATGACGGGCAGAATCTCAAGGTCGTTTTCAAGCGCCAGGTAGACGTTCGCAAGCGTCTGCGCCTCGACGCCCTGCGTAGCGTCCACAACAAGCAGCGCGCCCTCGCACGCGGCCAGAGAACGCGACACCTCATAGGTAAAGTCCACGTGTCCCGGCGTATCGATCAGATTCAGCTCATAGTTCTTTCCGCCATATTCATACTGCATTTTGACCGCTTTGGATTTAATGGTAATGCCGCGCTCACGCTCCAGTTCCATGGAATCCAGAACCTGCGCCTCCATCTGCCGCGACGAAAGCACGCCCGTTTTCTCCAGCAGCCGGTCCGCAAGCGTCGACTTGCCGTGGTCAATATGCGCTATAATCGAAAAATTGCGAATCTCTTCGCGCCTTTTTTCCCCCATCGTATTCCTCGTTCTTTCCTCGCCATGCGAATAATCCATACATTTGTATCATACTCAAAAAAAGCTCTGTTTTCAAGCGTACCGTCCTGTGCTACAATAAAGAAAACACACAAAACACAAGTTGGCAGAGAGGAGTCTTTTTATGGAAGCGCTGCAACCTTATGTACAGGCCCTTGCGAAAAAAGGGTTTTCTGTGCGCGTTTTTGAATCCGCCGCGCAGGCACGCGATGCGCTGCTTGACCTGATTCCCGACGGCGCAAGCGTCGGTTTCGGCGGCAGCATGACGATCGAGACGCTCGGCGTATACGACGTGCTTGCCCAGCGCGGCAATCCCGTATACTGGCACTGGAAAAATCCGCCGCAGGCGCGCCCGCAGGTCACAAAAGACGCATTTTGCGCCGACTATTATCTGATGAGCGCCAACGCCATCGGCGCGGACGCAACGCTGTGGAACATCGACGGCAACGGCAACCGCCTTGCCACGATGGTCGGCGGCCGCGGCAAGCTGATCGTCGTTGCCGGCGTCAACAAATGCGTGCCCGAAGGCGAAGATCCCGTCGCACGGATCAAGCGGGAAGCCTGCCCCAAAAATGCAGTGCGCCTTGGGCTGAATACGCCCTGTGCAAAGACGGGACAATGCAGCGACTGCAACAGCCCCGACCGGATGTGCAAGCTGACCCTTACGCTTGCCTATCCCCCTTCCGGGCGGGATATGGAAGTGTGGCTTGTCGGCGAAGCGCTCGGATACTGAGAAAGGGAGGTGTAGCATGATGAATTGGGACAGTGTACAGCCCGCACTTGAAAAACGCGGTTTTCACACACGGCGCTTTGCAAACGCACAAGAAGCGCGCAAGGCGCTGCTTGCCGAAATTCCGGATGGCGCAACCATCGGCCTTGGCGGCAGCGTAAGCGTACAGACGCTGGATGTGGAAGCGGCGCTGACCGCGCGCGGCTGCACGTTTTACAATCACAGCGCCGTCGCGCCGGAGCTTGTGCGCGAAACGCTGTTAAACGCACAGTTTGCCGACTATTACCTTGCAAGCAGCAACGCCGTGACAAGCGACGGGGTTTTGTACAACATCGACGGGCGCGGCAATCGCGTCACCGCAATGCTGTTTGGCACCAATAAACTCATTCTCATCATCGGCTGCAACAAAATTGTCCCCGAGGGTGAGGACGGTTTTGCGCGCGTTCGCCGCGAGGCCAGCGGGAAGAATTGCAGGCGCCTGCAAAAAAAGACGCCCTGCGCGCTGACGGATCGCT
>JAHZHV010000113.1:8290-10950 GCA_019420085.1 Christensenella sp. | reverse complement strand
AATCACCCGTTCGGGCTGATCGGTCACCATCTCGGCCGGAAAATACTGTGGGCCCTGCGGCAGCTGCTGCGCCACGAGCGTCTCCAGCTCATCCACGCCCAATCCGTTTTTTGCGCTGATGGGCACCACCTGCCGGACAAACGGGAATGCAAGCAACGCCTCACATACACGCGCCACGCTCGTCTTATGTGCCGCGTCAATCTTGTTGACCGCGACAAACACGGGCGCCTGCGCGTCTTCCAACCGCTCCAGGATTTTTTTATCAGCATCGCGGAATCCCGCCGCGGCATCCACGACGAAAATAACCGCCTCGACCTGTGAAAGCGCCGCGCTTGCCTCGCGCATCATATACTCGCCAAGCTTGTTTCGCGCCGTATGAATACCCGGCGTATCAATCAAAATCATCTGATAGTCCGGCCGTGTAACGATGCCGCGCAGATTGGAGCGCGTCGTCTGCGCGCGCGGCGATACGATCGCAACCTTTTGTCCGACCAGCGCATTGACCAATGTGGATTTGCCCACGTTGGAGCGTCCACACAACGTTACAAAACCGGAACGATACGTTTCCTGCATGAATACTTCCTTTCTCAGCGGCGCGGCAGCCCAATCCGGCACATCACCGCTTCTTCCTTTTCGCGCATCCGGGCGCGTTCATCCTCATCCTCATGATCGTAGCCGACAAGATGCAGCGCCGAATGTGCGCAAAGATATGCCGTTTCCCGCGCCAGGCCGTGACCGAACTGCGCACCCTGTTCCCGGGCACGCCCCATATAAACGGCCATATCGCCGATATGCGGGTGCGCACCCTGCGTCTCATCCGGAAAAGACAGCACGTCCGTCGGCGCATCTACCGAACGAAAATCGCGATTGAGCGTATGAATTGTCTCTTCGTCACACAAAAGCACACTCACCTCGCCCCGCGTATAACCCTCGTTTTTCAGCGCGGTGCGGATACTCTTTTTAATCAACGTGTAAAGCGTCCTGTCAACCGGCACATCGTGCTGCTGGTTTTGAATGTCAATGCGAATCACGCTTTGTCTTCCTCCGTGTTCTGCGGCGCGGCATCCTGCACACCTTCCTGCGGCGCGGCGGGAATGCTCTTTTGCGCCGGCGCAATCTGCTGCTGCATGCTCTTTGGCATTTCCGGGTATTCGATGCGCTCATGATACGTACTGGAAAGCGTCTTGACAAACGATTCAATCAATATACTGACATCATGCAGCGTCAGCGGCGAATCGTCCAGCTGTCCATCGGCAAGCTTTCCCCGTACGAGTTTTTCCACCAGTGCGCGGATGGATTCGGGCGTATGCTCACGCAGCGTGCGCGACGCAGCCTCCACCGTATCGGCAAGCATAATGACTGCCTCTTCACGCGTCTGCGGCCGCGGTCCCGGATAGCGGAAATCCGCTTCATGAACGGATCCGTTCTGCTGTGCTTCGGCAATCTTGCACGCCTTGCCGTAGAAGTACGCCGTCAGCGTATCGCCGTGATGACAGCGAATGACATCCTGAATCTGCCTGGGTATCTTCGCCTTTTTGGCAAGCGTCACGCCGTCGGTCGGATGGCTGATCAGAATCATCGCCGAAAGTTCCGGCGCAATGTGGTCGTGCGGATTGTCCGGCCCCACCTGATTTTCCTTAAAGAAGACCGGCCGTTTGAGTTTGCCGACGTCGTGATAATAAGCCGCCGTGCGGGCAAACAGCCCGTCCGCTCCGATGGCGTCCGCGGCCTGCTCCGCCAAATTGGCCACAACGATACTGTGATGATACGTTCCCGACGCCTCCATCAAAAGCCGGCGAAGCAGCGGCTGATTGGGATTGCACAATTCCATCAGCTTCATCGGCGTTAGTACGTCAAAAAGGTTCTCCCAAAACGGCAGGATGCCGAGGCTCAGCATGCCGGACAGCACACCCGACCCGATGCCGTAGGCGATCGCCTCGGTATACCCGCCGCTTGCTTCCACCACAGCAAGCAACAAATAGACGATCGCGCTTGCCACACCGCTTGCCGCGCCGGCCAGAAGAAGCGTGCCGCGCTGAATCTGCGTACGGCGAATCCGCAGCAAAAGCACGCCCACGCTGCCGCCGACAAGATTGGCAAGCATCACATGCAGCGTCTGTGCGCTTGCAATCTGCCCGCTGCCGCCGGCCATCATGCCGACCAGGAACGACGCAAGCACATTTGCCGCAAGCGCCACACGCTCACGCAGCGACGCCGTAATCACCAGCGCGCACGCGGCAACCGGCACCAGGCGAATATCGGCCAGCTGGCAAAAATACGCCACAATCATCAAAATACTGAATTGCAGCGAAAGCATCCACAGCATTTGACGTCTGGCAAGCAGCTGCGGATAAAACCCGTAGATATAGACGCAATACAGGATAAACGCAACCACGACAAAAGCCGCTGCGCACAGATACAGGCCAAAGTCCACACTGTCGCTGCGCAAAAGCGACAAACTGCGCAGCACCTCATACTGCGCTTCGGTGACGCGCTTGCCCTCTTCAACAATCAGCTCGCCCTTTTTATACGTCACCGGCGTGACCGACTCAATCGCACGCTGCCGCGCCGCCTCCAGCGCCTCGGTATCCAGCAGAAGGTTTGCCTTGACGTTGGCCTCTACAGCCTCCCGCGCCAGTGCAAGCTGCACGTCGCTTACA
>JAHZHV010000113.1:0-8198 GCA_019420085.1 Christensenella sp. | reverse complement strand
CCGGTATTCATCGTCGTTTCAACGCACGTTTTCAGCACCCGGCAGAAGACCTCCACGTCTTCGGAACGCATCGACAAAAGCGCCAGTACCTGCTCATTGGTCACTTCGCCCGGCAGCATCGCCGCAAGGTTGACCAAAAACGCATCCGTATAGGTAAAAGCGGACATGTCCACGGTAAAATCATCCGTGGATACCTCTGCCTGGGGATTTGCTTCCAGCGCAGCGGCGACCATTTTATTCAGTTCCTGCTGCCGCCAGCGCTCCCGTTCCTCGCCGGCCGTCTCCCGCACAACACGGCATGCCTCGGTAAAGTCGTCCATGCCGCTTAAGACATCCGCCAGCGCCTGCTCGTCCTCGGTGTAGCGCACATCCACAGACGCAACCGCCTCGTCAATCAGCTTCTGCGTTGTAACGGTATCCTCAATTTCCCGCGTCGCCTTAATGGACTCCGGTGCCACATCGTCCACCTGCAAATCGTAGCGCTTGGGCTGCACGCAGATCATAATCATGACGATAGCAACCAGCGCCGCTACCAGCGCAGGCAGCAGCAGTTTCCAATCCACCTGCACAGGCTTTTTGCGTGCGCGCGCAGCGCCCTGCGGGGCACGGCGGCGCAGCGTTTCATAAAACCGTTCCGCTACGCGCTTCATTTTCATTTCTGCAACGCTCCCTTTCTGCGCTTTTCATGCCGGTCATACGCCTGAATGATCGACTGCACCAGTTCATGCCGCACAACATCCTTATGCGTCAGTTCCACAACCGCAATATCGTCCAGCCCCCGCAGAACACGCACGGCTTCCACCAGTCCGGACGGCTTTCCGTCCGGCAGATCGATCTGCGTAATGTCGCCCGTGACGATCATGCGGGAGCCAAAGCCCAGACGCGTTAAAAACATCTTCATCTGTTCACGGGAGGTATTCTGTCCCTCATCCAGGATGATAAACGCCTCGTTAAGCGTGCGGCCGCGCATATAGGCCAGCGGCGCAACTTCGATCACGCCGCGCTCAAACAGATTCTGATATGTCTCCATGCCGAGCATGTCATACAGCGCATCGTACAGCGGACGCAGATAGGGGTCGACCTTGCTTTGCAGGTCACCGGGCAGAAAGCCAAGTTTTTCCCCCGCCTCTACCGCCGGACGCGTCAGAATAATGCGCGACACTTCCTTATTTTTGAACGCCTTTACCGCCATGGCAACTGCCAGGTACGTTTTGCCCGTACCCGCAGGCCCGATGCCGAGCACCACGGTATTTTTGCGAATCGCTTCAATATAACGCCGCTGCCCCGCCGTGCGGCACTTGACCGGCTTGCCCTTATAGGTAACCGCCACAACATCGGCCATCACTTCGCCCACGCTGTCGGCCTTTCCCTCCTGTACCAGCGCCGCAACGTAGCGAATGCGTCCACGATCGATCGTTTCCCCTGCGTTTGCAAGCTCCAGCAATTTTTCCACTACCACGCGGGCCCGTTCAGGCTTGTCCTGCGCCCCGCAAAGCAGAATCTCTCCTTCACGGGTAACCAGCTGAACGTCCATCTCCTCCTGGATGATGTTCGCATTTTCATCAAAGTTGCCAAAAAGCGCCCGAAGCTGATCCATGGATTCCACTTCGATTCGTTCAATCCGGTTTTCCTGGCTTTCGTTCACTGTACATACTCCTCTTGCGTGATCGCAATTTGTCTTCGCGCCGTCACGGTACAGACCGTTCGCACGCCATCCTGTGACATATCCTGCGCATAGGATACGTCAAGCACCTGTGCATCTTCCGGCAGCTGCGTCATCGTGCGGGCAAGCGCATCCTGCCTCGCATTGGAAAGGATCGTCTCCCGCTGCGGCATCTGCGTTTCATACCGCCTTTGCGTATTGATGCAAAGGCGCGGCCCCATCGCCGGCGATGGAATAAAGACGCAGCTTTCCTCGGTTTCAAAGGACGCATATGGTTCGGAAAAATCCGATAAACCCAACATAAACGGACCGATCTGCAGTGTCCGGGCCGTATCCGTGCTGCCCGTGCGCTGCGCAAACGACGAAACAGGCATCGTATAATCGCCCGTATACCATACGCGTGCCAGAACTTCCCCCTGTGCCTGCACGCTGCGCGGGTACCCTTCCCGCCCAGCAGTGCCGCCGATGACGACGTCTCCCGCGCGCACGGTATCTCCGCTTTGCACGTACGCCGTACCGCTTGTCACAGTTACGGATTCAATCAGCGCGTCACACACGGCGACAAGATCGCCCTGTCCCCCATGCGGCAAAACCTGCGGCGCATCCGTGCGCCGCTGCGCCTGCAAAAACAGCGTCACGCCCCACACAGACGCCTCAGCCCAGGAAAAATCAGGAATTTCAAGCAGCAGCGCTTTTCGCAGCGCATCGGTATCAAGCGCACTTTTCAGACAGGGCACGCGCGGCAAAACGGCGTCCGCGATCGCCTGTGCCTGCGCCTGATACGCCGGCGGAACTGCCGTGACGTCCACATACCAGACCATCTGCAGCGCGACAAGCGCTGCACACAGAACAAGCAGCGCCGCAATCACCGCAGGCATGCGTCTTTGCAGCGCATACCCCACGCCAAAGATGCCGCCCGGCGTCTGTGTCATCGCGCATCCGTGTGTCTGCTCACAGAACTGCCGCACCACGCCGGCGCCGCGCCTGCCTGTACAAAAGCGCACGCACGAGGCGCCGCGGCGCACGTCCCAAATGCAAACGTCCGCTTCGCGAAGGGTTTCGATCAGGCGTTCCGGCCTGCAACGATCCACCGTAATCATAGCATATCCACGCAAAAATCTCCAGATCCGCAACCAATTCATGACACCGCATCACCGCAAATACTCGATTTGATCAATTTTTCCGCATACAATCGTCTCACCGGGCTGCGTACTGGCAAGATACAGTTCCTCGCCCCGCACGCAGATTTTCCCCGATACCGTTGAAAATACAATCTGCTCCGGCTGACAGACGACCAGGCGCTGGCTGCCTTCCAGTGTCATCTGGCTTCGTCCCACAATCATGACGCGTGCCTCGTCACCAAAAGCATCCTCCGGCATGTCAAACAACAGCGTAAACCGCTTTTTTACTCCCATGGCCGCCTCCTTTCGCAATATTGTTGTATGCGGCTTTTTGCATTTGCATGCCCATGCAAAAAAAGACGCCGGTCGATTTGACCGGCGTCTTTACGGTTTTCATTGTATTGCATTAATACTTGCGCTTGCGGGCTGCTTCGGCCTTCTTCTTACGCTTTACGCTGGGCTTCTCATAATGCTCCCTGCGGCGAATCTCAGCCATAACGCCTGCGCGGGCACACTTGCGCTTAAAACGTTTGAGGGCACTTTCCAAAGATTCGTTTTCCCCCACTCGGATTTCCGACATGTCCGTTACACCCCCTCCGTTTTTCTCCGCGATTCTACATCGCAGATGCGTTCGTGCGACTTTTTTCGCGCACTTGCATATTATATAGCTTCCCCAATACCGTGTCAATAGAAAAAAATCACGCCATCTGTTCGGTCATGGGTTTGCCGCCCAACACATGCAGGTGCAGGTGCAAAACGCTCTGTGCGCCATCGCGTCCGGTGTTGATGATCAGCCGGTAGCCGCTTTCGGCCACACCGCGCATCTGCGCCGCTTTCGCCGCCACAAGCAGCATATGCCCCAAAAGCGCCTGATCTTCCTGCGTGGCCTGCGCAACGCTTTGAATATGTTTCTTTGGCAATACCAGCATATGCACGGGCGCCTGGGGATTGACATCATCGATGACCTTGACAAGGTCGTCCTCATACACGGTTTTGGACGGGATTTCACCCGCAATGATCTTACAGAATACGCAATCCATGTTCACTTTCCTCCTTAAAAATCATAAAACCAATTTTGGGATTTTTTATCACACGCACGCGTCAGACGTTCTGCGCGTACACGCCGTCATCGCGCACGCAGAGCCTGCACGCCGTCAGGCAGTCGGTACGCTGCGGCCGGTCGCTGTAAACTTCGATGTCGTGACCGGTACGTCCCTCCCAGCGGCCGCCGCGCCGGCGCTCGAACAAAACCTGCGCGCTGCATCCGTCAAAGCGCGCGATATACGCCTGCCGCAGCGTCTGGCCAAGGGCAATCAACGCATTGGCGCGCGCGTGCTTTTCCGCCGCCGGCAGCTGATCCGGCATCGACGCGGCGCGCGTGCCCTCCCGCACGGAATACGGGAACACATGCAAGCGGGCAAAGGCCGTCTGCCGCACAAAATCGAGCGTCTCCTGCGCCTCCTGCTGCGTCTCGCCCGGAAACCCGGCGATCAGATCCGTACTCAGCGCCACGTCCGGCCAGTACGTTCGAAGCAGTGCAATCCCGCGCGCATAACCGTCGCGCGTGTAGCTTCTGCCCATGCGCCGCAGAACGCTTTCGCTGCCGGACTGCAGCGCAACATGCATCTGACAGGCAAATTTCTCAAGTTTCGTCACGCGGCTTAAAAACGCGTCCGACAAAATGGACGGCTCCAGCGAACCCAGGCGGATGCGTTTGACGCCGTCAATGGCGTCGATGCGCTCCAGCACATCGGCCAGCAGCTGGCCCGGATACGCCTGACGCTGCAGATCGCGTCCGTAACTTGTCAGATGAATGCCGGTCAATACGATCTCCGGCACGCCGTTTTGCGCAAGGCGCGCGGCCTCGGCCACCGTCTCGTCCACGCTGCGGCTGCGAATCGGACCGCGCACCGACGGGATGATGCAGTAGGCGCAGTTTCTGTCGCACCCCTCCTGAATCTTCAATCCGGCGCGCGTGCGCCCGTACATATGTCCGATCGTTAGCGGCTCATACGCCGCAGCCTGCGCAAACGGTTCCACAACGCTTTTTTTCACGCCCGAAAGCGCCTGTTCGATCAGCGCCCCCGCCTGCGCGCGGTTTGCCGAACCGATGACAAGTCCCACACCGTCCAGGGCCAGCAGCGCCTCGCCTTCTCGCTGTGCCAGGCATCCGGCGACGACAATCAGCGCATCGGGATTTGCGCGGTGTGCGCGCGCAATCATCTGACGCGACTTGTTATCGCTGGTTCCCGTGACCGTACATGTACACACCAGATATACGTCCGCCCGCTCGGAAAACGCGCGGCGCACAAAACCGCGGGCAAGAAGCTGTTCGCACATTGCCTCCGCGTCATACTGATTGACGCGGCAGCCAAGCGTACATACGGCAAATGTCTTCATATCTCCTCCCGATGCGGCGCCTGAAGGCCGCCGCGCACAAACTGCGCCACGCTCAACAGCACCAGCGGCGCCGTCTCACAGCGCAAAATACGCCTGCCAAGCGAGACGCACACCGCGCCCGCATCCGTCAGCTGTGCAGCCTCCTGCGGATCGATTCCGCCCTCCGGTCCGACAATCAGGCCAAGCGGCAATGCGGAATCCGTCGCAAAAAGCGCATCGCCAATCCCACGCCGGCGTTCCAGTTCATAGGCAAGCAGCGTCTTTGTACCGGCAATTTGCTCGCACACCTGCGCCACGGTCTTTGGCATCGTCACCTGTGCAGGAACCGCCGCGCCGCTTTGCATCGCCGCCTCTTTGGCGATTTTATTCCAGCGAACGCACTTTTTCTGCGCGTCGGCTTCGCGCAGGCGAACGACACTGCGGCAAAAGGCAACCGGTACAATGGTCTGCGCGCCCAGCTCGACGGCCTTTTGCACGACAAAATCGAATTTATCGCCCTTTGCAAGCCCCATGTACAGCGTCAGCGCACCCTGCGCCGCATCCGCCTTCGGCGGCGGGATAACGCGCCCGCACAGCACGGCAAAGCCCTCCGGCATCTGTGCAACCGTTCCCACCGCGGTCGCGCCGGAAGGATCGGTCAGATCAATCGTCTGGCCCGGCTTCATCCGCAGCACGTTTTTGATGTGATGCAGATCCTCGCCCGAAAGAATCGCTGCCGCGCCCTCGGTCAGCGGCCCGTCACAGAACAGACGCCGCATCTTCTCTTCCCTTTCGTGCCGCAATGGCAACCCATTCGCCCTTTTTCGCGATGCGCTGTACGCCGAACCCTGCCTGGCGCATGGCGCGGCACACGTCATCACACCGGTCGCGGATGATGCCGGAGGCAATCCATATTCCATCCTCGCGCACAAGATGCCCCGCCTGCGCGCCAAGGGCAATGACGACGTTTGCAATGATATTGGAGCACAGCACGTCATATCCGCCGCCGACCGCCTCCTGTACGGCTTTATCTTCCAAAATATCGCCCACGATGATGCGCAGGCGATCGCTGCCAATGCCGTTAAAGGACGCGTTATGCATCGCCACATGATCCGCCGCCGCGTCAATATCCACGCCCAGCGCCTCGCGCGCACCGAACAGCAGCGCGCCAATGGACAGGATGCCGCTGCCGCACCCGGCGTCCAGCACGCGTTCACCGCCCTGAATCTCCTGCGACAGCATTTCCAGGCAAAGAGACGTCGTCTCATGCGTCCCGCTTCCGAACACCATGCCCGGATCGATATACAAGACCGTGCGTCCGTCGGGTTCGAGCGTATCCCTTTCCCACTGCGGACAGACCGTCAGCCGCTGGCCGATTTGCATGGGCTTAAAGTATTTCTTCCAGTTTGTCGCCCAGTCTTCATTATTAATATGAAAACGAGTCACCGCAAGCGTCCCGATATCGAACCCAAAATCCTGATCTGCCAGCCAGCGGAGTTTTTCCGCAATACGCCCGGCCAATTGTTCGCCCTGCTGCGTCATAGGCACGTAGACCTTGATGCACGGCTCGTCGCCAAAGCCCTCGATCAGGCCGTTTTCCACATAATCCCAGTGCTTTGCATTGTCGCGCAGAAACTGCTCCACATCCGCGCGGCGTTCCACGATCTCCAATTTCTCTGCGCCGACGCTCTCCAGTGCTGCACTGAGCAGATCCACGCCAAGCTGCGTGGTCTGGATGCAGAGCACCTGATAGTCCTGCGACTGCGCTGTCTGCTGTGCGGTTTCCATCGTGCTTCATTCCTCCCTGTTTTTTAAGAGCCGTTCACACAACGCGGGGACGCGGCATGACGCGCCGCATCCCCGCACCGTTCCCTGTCACTGTTCCGGCAAAATCCCAAGTTCGTTCAGGATCGACGTAAGACGTTCCTGCTCGTTCTGTGCAGGCATATACATGCCTTCCTTGGATTGTGCGGGAGCAGTCTGCTTTTTCTCCTCCTGCATGTCCGCATGCATGTCTGCCTGCAGGGCTTCATCCTCTTTTTTTCGGGGATTGACCGTCGGCTTATGCGGCTGATCCCCCTGCTGCAGATGCTTCAGACGCCAATACAGGCTGTGAATATCGCTGTCCACCTGCGGTTCCTGCGCCGGTTCGCCGCGATCCTGCGGTGCAACCGCATCATCCTGCGGTACAGGCTCGTCGGCCTGAGGCTGCGATACAGCCGCCGGCGCCGCCTCGGTCTTATCCGGCATCTGATCCTGCGCCTGCGTCAATGCGGCGCGATCCGCTTCCTCCAGCACGCTTTTCCAATCGCCCGTGGCATCGCTGCGCGCCGCGCCCATTTCGGCCTTGACACCGCTTAAAAAGCTGACCAGCATTTCGTCAAGCGCAAGAAGACGTTCCTTGTTTTTCTGGATGCGGTCTTCCCAAACCTTGGAATCTTCTGCAAGGCGCATGATGCACCGGTCATAATTCTCCTGCGCACGCTGCTCAATCTGTACTGCGCGGTTCTGCGCATCCAGCAGCGCGCCGGAAATATAGCGTTCCTGATCCCGATACTTGTCAATCTGCTGCTTTTGCTCCTGCACCTGTGCCGAGAGCGTCTGCGTACTCTCGCGCAGCGCATCAATCTCAGCGCGCAGCTGAGAAATATACTCATCGACCTCCGCACGCGAATAACCAAACGGCGTGCGTCTGAACGTTGCCGTCATACTTCCTCCGTCACTTTCTCCGCCTCATGCAGCAGCTGCTGTTTAAGATCGTATAATTCCCGCGATAAATCGACCTTATATACGTATCCCAGAACGCGGAAAGCTCCTGCCTGGCATAATCGCAGATTTCCCGCAGCGCCGGCAGATCATAGACGCGCTTTCCATCCCGGAACAGCGGCACCAAAAGTTCACGCACATGGAAATTGGTGATTGTCTTGCGCTTCCAGGTATCGATCGGATCGAAGATTTCAAGCGGCATGCTTTCATCGATCGTCTCATGTTCCAGCGCGATCAGATCCGCAAGCGCACGTCCCGTTTCATTGTCA
>JAHZHV010000112.1 GCA_019420085.1 Christensenella sp. | reverse complement strand
CTCAAACTCCAACCAGGCGTCCCTGCGGCACACAACGACATCTGCTTAGTGCTGCTTTCTTCCGAACCTGACACGGTTCACAGCGCGCTGTTGCACAGGACCCAATTTTCATCGTTCTCAGAACATCGTTCCGGACGCCACAGGCACAGACCTCAACAGGGGAATCAAACCCCGCTGTAGCGGATTGCGGGTTACAAGGCACCGCTGGCTCCCCGTCTGGCACGGCAAACTTGTTTTCTGAAACATTGTTAGTATACCCCATTTGCAGCAATTATGCAACCTGCGCATCATCTTTGCTGCAACAGCCGCCGGCGCAACACATAAAAACGCTGCAAATGACAAACCAGATAAAGTCATTTGCAGCGTTTCATGATTCAATACCCTCAGGATGCAGACGGCTGCTTTACAAGGCAGATATCCTCCAGCATCTGCGGCGTAACGCCGGAAGGCAGCCATAATGACTGTCCGCTTGTGATGATGGAAGTGTACTCATTTTCCGGCACCAAAAGATACCGTCCGTTTTTCTCTTTGACGATCCAGGAAATTTCATAGCCCTTCTCATCCTCGCTGGTACGAAGTGTTCCACGCAGGATGTATCCGGTATCAATGCCCGACGAAGCGGCAACACGCGCTACAGATAAAAGATTCATCAGTCTGTTCGTCGCCGTATCGTCTGCTTTGGCCCAACGCTTATCCTGCGGATCATATACCTTTAAATCATACGTATAAAGCCGCAACATCTGCATCATACGTGCAGGCAAATAACCGCCGTCCATCGCCGCGCGCACGCCCTTCCACAACGTTGCATCTGAATACGCGTTTTCATAGGCGCCAACGCCGGCAAAGCCATACTCAATTGCAATCGATGCTTTATCCGTCATGGATTGTGCATTGTCGTACCATATCACATGCATAACACCGTTGGTGTCCGTAAATTTCGTATAAGCCGTATGATAGGTTTCATCCCACATCTCGCCAACCAGCGTTTCCGCAGAGGTAATTAACTGCTCATTAGAATCGTAATACTGGTTTTGCAGATACAGCTCCTCAATTTGCACGTAACTTACCACGGGTCCCTGCGCAGGATCGGAAAGCCATAGCGCTTCGCCGCTTTCATTAAACCGGAAATCACGGCCATAGAACGGCAAAATCAAGACCATTTTTGACGACGGCAGCATCGTCAGCATCTTTGCAACGTTGCTGGAAAGCCACTCATATCCACAGATCGGCCCTGCCGTCTCTGAGAAAAGCCCATACTGTTCAAACGCCATCAACAGCAGATGATCGCATGTATCTGCCAGCGTTACATAGTCATAAGCGCTGCTTTGTGTTTCCGCTGTACCGCCCGATGCAAACGACACACAAACATTGAGCATCACGCCTTCTGCCAATGCCGTCCGCACCTTGGAAACAAGCGCCGAAAATGCATCTCGATTTTCACTGTTCAACGCAGGAAAATACAGGTTCACTCCATTGACACCGCTTGCCTGTACAAACTCGCTGATTTTTGTCACAAAGGCATCATTTACATCATCCTGTGTCAAAACAGCATCCGTCTGCGCTTCGTCCTGACAAACAACGCCGGCCCAAACCTGAATTTGATCCTTATTGGCCTGCTGCACATAGCCAGCATAGTCAACGGAATCACCCATCTGCGTCGTATCCAGCAAGACGGTTTCGTTCTCGTTCTGGCTGACATACAACCATGTAGGCGCCAACACATTGACCGCGCTGGTCAGCCGTTTATATGTGGTGGCTCGTTCCTGCCACAAAACCACATATCCGTTTTGGGCATCATTGCTCACATTGTCCAAAAATGCAATACTGCCCTGGTCATATGCC
>JAHZHV010000111.1 GCA_019420085.1 Christensenella sp. | reverse complement strand
GTGCGTTGTCGGAAGATGCGTCAAATACCGTCTCTGCTTTTTCAAATGCAGCGGCGTGATTGGTGCTTCCGGATGCTGTTAACGCGTCGACAGCGTTTTTCAGAGCTTCTACGTTATCGGTCAGTGGCATGTCGATGGAAGCGCCGCTGGCAAAACTGACAATCCGATCCGGCTTCCCGAACCGATGAAATCACTGCTGCCCTGCGTTGCTTCGGCGATGATATCAATAAATGTCTTGGCGCCAAGCTTCAGATCGGCAAGCGGCTGGCCGGTCATGCTGCCGGAACGATCCAGAACCAGGACGATGTCCGTTGGATTTGTGATGATATCCGGCGCTGCGGTTAACGATAATGTGACGCGCAGCGTGCCGTTACAGGTCATCTGCTGCGCGCCGAGCGTTTTATTTGAATTTGTCACACCCATAGTTGTGTGCGACCTCCTTGTGTTTTCTGGAAAATCCGAAGGGGTTCCACTGTTATCGTATGCGCCGGGATGTAACTTCGTCCATGCCGCTGCAGTACAATGGATAAAATGAAAAATGCGGCAGTCTCTTTTTTAAAGAGACTGCCGCGGCATTTTATATGCTATTGCATCGGTAGATGAAAGACCGTAAAAGGACCGGTTTTTGGTGTATTTACGCAAACGGGTTCCAATGCGAAAATGCGAAGCGGAATGTCGCTTTGCACAAACGCTTGTGCGCTGCCGAAAAAACAGGTGCGACCCTGTTCCAGAACGCAGATGTTATCTGCCAGCTCCACGGCATCCTGCAGGGCGTGCAGCGTCAGCACGACGGTGCGTCCCTGCGCGCGCATGCGCCGCAGAAGCGTATATACACGCTGTTTATATTCCGCATCCAGATTAGACGTGGGCTCATCCAGCAGCACATTTGGTGTATCCTGTGCAAGCAGCATGGCAAAATAGGCAAGCTGACGCTGTCCGCCGGATAAGTCGCATACGGCTTCCTGCCGCAGCGGCCAAAGTTCGGTTTCTTCCAGGGCACGGCGTACGATATCGTGATCCCGGTCGGACAGTTTTGACTGAAATCCCAGATAGGGCTGGCGGCCGAAGCGGACCAGTTCGATCAGACTGACAGGAACGCTGGGCAGTGTCTGCGGCATAACCCCCAGTAACTTTGCGCGCGCGGCGGGTGAAAGACCTGTGCTTAGGTGTTCGTCAAGCGCAATGGTGCCGGAACACTTATGCCGCCTGCCGGCAATGCAGCGCAACAGGGAGGTTTTGCCGCTGCCATTTCGGCCAAGCAGTACCGTGATCTGACCGGATGGCGCGGTAAAATCCACGTCGTAGAGAACCTGCCGTTTTCGATAAGTCAGGCATACGCTGCGGCACGCAATCAAAGTGTATTCCTCCTTTTCAGCAGCAGATACAGGAAAAACGGAGCGCCGAGCGCGGCCAGCAAAATGCCGGCGGGCAGCACGGCGGGGGCAAACACGGTGCGTGCGGCAAGGTCCGAAACGATGACAAGCGATGCGCCCAAAAGCGCACATACGCCAATCAGTGTGCGCATGTCGTGTCCGCAAAGACGGCGTGATGCATGCGGTACGATGAGCCCGACAAAACCCAGGAGGCCTGCAAAGCAGACGACGCATGCGCAAAGTGCGCTTGCCAGAACGAGTGCAAAAAAACGTACGCGGCGCACGCGCACCCCCAAACTTGCGGCCAGCTCATCGCCCAGTCCCAACAGGTTCAGCTGTGGGGAAAGCGCCTGCGCAAGGATAAGCGAAAGGATGATGATGGGCACGGGAACCAGCAGGTCGGAAAATGTGGTGTTGGAAAATCCACCGGCGGAAAACACGGAGTAGGAAAGCAGCATGTCGGGGAAAAGCTGACTTAAAAAGGAAATTCCGGCGTTAAACAGTGCGCTGATCGCGACGCCTGCAAGGACAACGGTTGTCTTGACACTGCGATGTTCGACACAAAAAGACATGCCGATGACAAGCAGCGTCGTGCCCAGTGCGCCGCAAAATGCGGCCAGGGGAAGCAGCGTGAAAGCCATGGGAAATACACACAGACAGAGCATGACAAAAAAGCCTGCTCCGGCGTTGACGCCCATGACGTTTGGACTGCAAAGATCATTGCCTGTCGCACCCTGCAGCAGCGCACCGGCAACGGCAAGACCTGCACCGGCAAACAGTGCAGCCAGCACGCGCGGCAGGCGAAGTTGCAGTAAAATCGTGCGCGCCGTCTGCTGCGTTGGATCGCCGCGCAGCGCAGAAAATAGCGTGCCGGGCGAAAGCGGCACGCTGCCGATACAAAGCCCTGCAAGGATGCTGCACAGCAAAAGCACGCCGAGCAGGAAAAACAGTAGTTTTTTTCTCGCTGCAAACATGACGTTACGAATTTTGCGGATACAGCAGCGCGGCAAGGGAAGCATACGCTTCGTCCCATCTGTCGTTGGGTTTGTAGTGGAACAGTTCGCGCGGCAGATAGTGTACCTGTCCGGTCTGTACCGCATCCAGCTGCCGCCAGCCTTCCTGGGAAAAGACGTCGTCCATGTAGGCGTGGGCGGCAGCGTCGTCGCCCTGCGTGACGATGAGAATCATCTGCGGCTGACGCATGAGGATGTATTCCAGGGAAAGCTCCTGCGTCAGAATGGGCGCGTCGTCTGCAATATTGACGGCGCCCAGTTCTTCCAGCATGATGCCCACAAAGTGATCTTCAGCCGTTTTGGCGCGTGTGGCGGAACTGCCGGAACCGGCGCGGATAAACAGAACCTGCGGCGCTTCCTGTGCCTGCGCGGCGGCTTCCTGCGCCTGGGCAAGCGCTTCCTCTACGCCGGCGGCGCAATCCGTGCCGTAGCGCCGGTATGCCTCGTCATCCCCTGTAATCTGCGTAAAAAGCCGCAGCATGGCAAGATACTCGTCAAAGCGTTCCAGCGAGAACGCCGCGCATGGAACACCCTGCGCCCGCAGCGCATCGCAGGCTTCCACCTGTGCGGGTATGTCGGCCGAGGCAATGACAAAATCCGGCTCGGCGGCAATCAGACGCTCGATGTCGATTTTAAGGCCTGCGCCTTCATCGACAAGCGTGATGCCGTCTTCGGCAAAGCCGCGCTTAACGCAGTCCCCCACGCCGATGGAAACCGTGCCGCCGGCCAGCTGCCATACTTGCGCATAGGACGAAAACAGCACGGCGACGCGCTGCGGCTGCTTTTGAAGACAGATTTCCTGCTGTGTGGAGTCCGTAAATGTACAAAGCGGCGTCTGGGACGGTGAAGCCTGCGCCTGCGCGGGATCTGTGTTTTTTCCACAGCCGGTTGCAAATGCGCTGCAAAGCAGTATCAGCGCAAGAAAAAAAGCGACGGGTTTTCTGACCATGACAAGTACCTCCAAAGAAAAATCAATCCAAAGCCATGTGCGGCACACAAGCGGGTGCACATGGCGTTTTTGTTCGGATATGGAGGAATACTTTTAAGGCCTTAAACCCGTCGCAATGCGGTACGGCAGATCCTGGAATCCGGTGTTTTTTTGAATTTGTATAATGCCGCTGCTTTTTTAACACAGGTCAAAAAGTGCGGCAAAAGAAGTGTTTTGGCCCAGTGCGTCAAGGCAGACGCGGACGCAAAGACCCTGCGCGCAAAGAAGCGCACACACACCGTCGGGGCTCAGCGCAGCATGACGGGCATGATGCCCGACGCATATCATGGCAAAGCCGAGCGTGACCGATGCGATGCCGCGCTGCCTGAAATACGCCGCTGTCTGCTGTGCAGCTTCGGGTACATGCGGCGGGAAAAGCAGCATGTCGTTTCGGCCGGCAGAAAACAGCGCATCCTGCAGTGCTGCAAAATCGGCGCGCGTATCCGGCTCCTGATGTGTGACCAATACGACGCCATGGCTATTGCGGTGCGGGAATTGTGCGCTTAGAATGTGCGCACAGCCCTGCGCCTGACGGGGCAAAAGAGGCGGTGAAAGCGTTAGCTCGTCAAAGAAGGGACGCCACGCATCACAAAGTGCCTGCAGCGCGCGCCATTGTGCGCCGCGTGCCATGAAAAGCGTCTGAACAAAGACCTGCGTTGCCCCCTGCGCATAAACATCTGCCAGCGCCTGCGCTGCATCCGGGACACAAAGCCCATTTTGCCGCAGCACCGCGCGCATGCGCTGGGAACAGACACAAAAGACGTGTATGTCAAAGTGCATGCGCATACGTGCATGGGCAGGATAAAAGAATTGCTGCAGCGCTTCAGGCCGCGCTGTGCCGTAACAGACGCTCAATAGCGCGCGCATCCCTTTAGCAGGTCGCGCCGCCGACAACCGTTTTTTTCATGACGGCATCCTTGTCAATTGCGCCGTTTAACAGCTTGTCTTCCACATAGTCAAAGCCAAGACGTGCGATGGTATCGGCAAAACGCTCGCCGCTTACGCCTTCATCGCGGAAGAATAAAATGGTACGTTCGACAATTTCAAGGACTTCCTCTTCACTGGTGAAGATGCGGGAAAGCGGGCGGCCCTCCGCAACACGCTTGCCCCAACGGCCGCCGATGTAAATGCGATAGCCGTATGTGCCCTCATTCAGTGCGCCAAAGGGGCACTTTTCAATGCAGCGTCCGCAGTGATTGCAGGCTTCAGTATCGATGACGAGCTTGCCGTCGTGCATGGTCGCGGCATGAATCGGACAGGTTTTCTCAATCTGACAGACCTTGCAGCCGCGGCACTTGGAAAGGTCCGGTACAGGGACGCGCTGGCCGACAATGCCAAGGTCGTTCAAATTGGGTTTGACACAGTTGTTGGGGCAGCCGCCCACGGCAAGCTTGAACTTATGCGGCAGCGCAACGTTGTGATATCCGATATAGAAAAGGTCGTGCAGCTTCTGGCTCAGCGCGAACGTATCGCACAATCCGTATTGGCAGGTTGTACCTTTGCAGGAGACGACGGGGCGTACTTTGGAACCCGTGCCGCCTGTTTCAAGGCCGTGACTGCCCACAAACTCCATCAACGCTTCCAGCTGATCGTAGGGGACCCCCTGGATTTCCAGCGTCAGACGTGTCGTCATTGTAACTTCGCCGGAACCAAAACGGTCGGCGGCTTCTGCGACGACACGCTGCTCATCGCTTGTCAGTTTGCCGTTTCGCGTAATGATGCGGACGTTGAAACGGTCACCATAGCGCTTATCCTGCAGGCAACCAAGCGCCTTGACACGCCGGATCTGTTCATCGGTCAAAGCAGTGCCGGCTTGACGGGGGACGCGCACATCCTGGAAGGTAAGACCGCCTTCCAGCACACGTGTATTGGTGTAACCAAAGTGCTTCAGGCGGTTCTGAAGCAGGTAGGCTCTGCGTCCGCGCGTGCAGACAAGAAGCAGTTTCTCGTCTTTGGAAATGCCGGCAAGCGGCCCGTCAACGTGCGGAAGATCGACCCAGGCTGCGTCCGGAATGGTTGCAGCGGCCTGCACGTCCAGCACGCGGTAGTCGCGTGCCGCACCGGCTGCATATTCTGCGGGCGTCATGGAATCCAGTGTGCCGCAGAGCTTATTTTCAAGCACATAGCATGCCTGTACAAACGGATGAATGGCCGTGGAAAATGGCGGCGCGTAGGCAAAATCGAGCGTGTCGAAGTCTTCAAGCGCCATGTTGGCGGCAATGCCCATTACGGCGATATCGACCATTTTATCCACCGCGCCGGCACCGACAACCTGCATGCCCAAAAGCTTATGAGAGGACCGCTCGGCGATCAGCTTTACGGCAAAGAAACTGCTGCCGGGATAGTAATGCGCCTTGTCGTTGGTAACGCAGACGGCGGTTTCCACATCATATCCAAGCACGGCAGCCTGCGCCTGCGTAAGACCGGTGCGACCGGCGTTCAGCTGCGGCAGCAGACGTACGACGCCGGTTCCGAGGCAGCCGCCATAGGCGCTGTCTTTTCCGGCAATCGCTTTGGCCATGGCGCGCGCGGACAAATTGGCGGTGGAACCCATGGCGGACCATTGCGGTTTGCCGGTCTGCATGTTGTGCACAAGTGCGCAGTCCCCTGCGGCGTAGACGTCCGGCAGATTGGTGCGCATCTGTGCATCCGTAACGACAAGGCCGCGCTCGGTGGCGATCCCGGAACCGGCGAGGAAGTCTGTAGCGGGACGGATGCCGATGGCAAGCACGACAACGTCGGCGGCAAAGCGCCCCGCATCGGTGGCAATGCCGGTCACGTGTGTTTCTCCGTCCATTGCCGTAACACGTGCGTTTGTGACAATGCGCATGCCGGCGCGACGCAGCTGACGCGCGGTATAGGCGGCCATTTCCGAATCAAAGACGTTGGGCAGGATCTGAGACGCCGCCTCTACGACTGTGACGGACAGACCCGACGACAACAGGTTTTCCGCGGCTTCCAGACCGATGAAGCCTGCGCCTGCCACGACGGCTGTTTTGCAGTTGTTCTGCCGGATATAGTCGCGCAGCGCAACCGCATCCTGCGGCGTGCGCATGCAGAATACGCCTGCAAGCGCGGTACCCGGCATGTCCGGCACAAACGGTACCGCGCCGGTTGCGATGATCAGTTTGTCATACGCATGCGTTGCCGTCTGGCCGTTTAAGGCAGCTGTGACAGACTTGTTTTGCGGATCGATGGCGGTGACTTCGCAGCCGGTGACGACTTCTACGCCCGTCAAAGCGGTGTACTGCTGCGGCGTATTGACAATCAGCTTCGCACGGGAGTCGATCAATCCGCCGACGTAATAGGGCAGCCCGCAGCCGGCATAGGAAATGTCGGCGCTTTTGGTCAGAATCTGAACCTGCGCTTCGGGCATTTCACGCTTGAGTTTGGCTGCGGCCTTTGTTCCGGCGGCGACACCGCCGATGACAAGTATTTTCATGGATGATGCGAACCTCCCGATGATGAATCGTACAAAAGTACGTTCTTATTATATGGGCGGACGCACATGAAGTAAAGGAATTTGGCGGACGGGTAAGAAAAAACGATTGCCGCATGTACACTGCGGGACATGCGGCGCTTGCTTTATTTTGTGCTTGGTGTTTTATGCTGTTGTGCTGCGGCAATTTCAATACAGTAACTGCGCTGACCGCAGACAGGACAGGTCAGCATTCGTGCGCGTCCGCGATGCTGCCAGCGCAGCAGCGCACGAAGCGGCGGATGGAATCGTGCATGGCAGCATGGACACAGAAAGTCGGTATGCCGGTGATAAAGGTGCGTCATCCAAAGACCCAGCGCGATGACACACGGTATGCATGCTGCAAAGAAAAACCATTTTCCCTGTATGATCCAAATGAAGAGCGCGGCAGGCTGCACAAGATCCATTGCGATGCCGATCATCAGCATGCGCACATGTACGCCGCGCAGCAGACGCGCGCTTTGATAAAGATGCTGCCAATCTTCCGTACGGACGCAGGGAAGACGGCCGCAATTTTGCATTGCATCGGTAAGAAGCGTGATTTGCTTTCGCTGTGCCTGCAGCCGGGCAAGCTGCCCGTCCAGCGCGGCGCCCTGCTGCATAAGCAGCGCAAGCGCCTGTTTTTGCGGATGTTCGCTTTGCAGAAGCTGCTGGATATCGCGCAGCGAAAAGCCAAGCGATTTGTACATGCAGATCAGCTGCAGCGTTTTAAGCTGCGCCGCATCATAAAGCCTGCGCCCGCCCGCAGCGGTCTGCGCCGGCTTTAACAGGCCCTTTGCGTCGTAAAACTGCAGCGTGCGTACGGATACGCCGCATGCCCTGGCAAGTTCGCCCGTTGTGTAAAGCGCCATGGATATAAATACCTCCCAGAATGATGGGGGTATGGTAGCAGATTACGCTGCGTGATGTGCAAGCTTTTTTTCGAAAAAAAGAAAAAAGTATCGTCACAGCGCGGGACACGCGCGCTTTTTGCGCCGGGAAGGCCGCGCAAAGCGCGTCAGACGACAAACCGATACCCAAGCCCGCGGATATTTTGGATGTATTTGGGATTTGCCGGATCATCTTCAATTTTGCGGCGCAGGCGGCGGATGTAGACCATGATCGCATTTTCATCCACAATCGCCTCGCCCCAGATCATTTCATAGAGCATGTCGTTGGAAAAGACCTGATTGACGTTATCTAAAAACAGCTTCATCATGGCGTTTTCGCGGCCGGTCAGCGGGATTTCCACATCGTTTTTGTAAAAGCGCAGCGTGCTGCTGTTATAGGAAAAAGGTCCGGCCTGAATCACATGGCTTTCCTGGGACTGTGCGGCGCGGCTGCGGCGGATGAGCGCCTTGACCTTGGCGGCGAGCGTGACGGGATTAAACGGCTTTGTCACATAGTCGTCCGCGCCGATATCGAGGCCGTACAGCGTGTCGTAATCGTCGCGCCGCCCGCTGACGACGATGATCGGCGTGTCGATCTTCTGTGCGCGCAGCGTGCGGATGACCTCAAAGCCGTCAATGCCCTGCATGTTGATGTCAAGTAAAATCAAATCGTATCCGCCGGCGCGGGCCGCATCCAGCGCTTCCTGTCCGCAGGACACAGTGTCGGCATTAAGGCCGTTTGCGGTAATGATTTTGTACAGCACGGTCAAAACGGCCTGATCATCGTCGACGATCAAAACACGGCTTGTCATGCAGAACATCTCCTTTACAGATCATGGAAAGTACAATAGGTTTAGTATATACAACGGCGTAATATGCCGCAAGGGGGTGCGGTTTTGCAATGAAACGAAGAATCTCCGGGGTGGTTATGACGATTTTAATTGCACTGGGCGGTGCGCTGATTGCTGTCGGGGTGCTTTTTTTGACCACCGTTTCGCAGAACTACCCGGCGCTGATCTGGCAGACGTACGACGGACAGCTGGAAAGCCTCGTGACGGCGGTGGATTACAACATCGACAACCTGATGAAGACGATGAAGCACGACTTGCCCTATGTCATTACGCGCAGGGAATTTGCAGAGGCGGAACAATTGTGGCGCGACAGCGGGGATACGGCGGCTCTGCTGCAGGCGCTTGCGCAAAGCGACGTGGCCAAAAACGTGACGACGGCGGACATCCTTGCCATGCAGAACGGCAAGATTTTGTTTTCCACAAGCGGATATACGGATTACATGTTTCTTGGCGATTATGGCGGGACGTTTCAAACGTGTACCAGCCAGGACGGCAAGGTGTATTTCATGCATGTCACCGACAGCGAAAATGCGGATATTCAATACGCCGTTTTAACAGATGTCGATACGTTTTTTGCACATCTTTCCGGGAAACTGGATGCCAACATGCACCTGACGTTAATTGATGCCGACGGGCATATTATCATTCACAACCACGGTTTGCGCATTTGCGTGCATTATCGCGGCAGCAATATCAACATCCGCTATTTCCGCGATAATGCCTTTGCCTTTTGCGATGCCGACGGCCTTGCACTGGCGCTGGAGGCACAGCAGATGCAGCAGACAATCGCGCGTACATACCGCTACGAGGGACGTGATGCGGACGAGGCGTATCAGTGCCGTATGCTGATTGTGCCGACGGACGCGCTTGTCAACGGCACGTTTTTGATTGGCGCGTCGCTGAATATGAGTAAAGTGCTCGATCAGGTGCAGGCTATTTCCACGCGCAATACAATGTTTTCCTGCTTTGTCATTGTCGGTGTTTTTTTGTGGGTGACGGCATTTTTGGCGTTTCGGCAGACGGACAGACGCAACCGCGAGGAATTGGCTCTTTTGAAGGAGAAGAACGCGGCAGCGGATAAACTTCTTGCCAAAAATCAGGAGCTGGCACATCATCAGCGACTGGAGACGATCGGCATGCTGACGGCAGGCGTTGCGCATGAGTTTAATAATCTGCTTACGCCCATTATGAGCTACAGCATTATGTCTTTGTCGCGCGTGCCGCCGGAGGATGCAGAACTGACGGACAATCTGGTGGCAATTTACGATGCGTCCAAGAAGGCCAGGGATATTGTGGCGCGGCTGTGCTTTTTATCACGGCCGAATCCGCAAAACGGTGCAGCGCGGCTGTCACCGGATGCGGTGGTGATGCGTGTGGTGACAATGACAAAGCCTTCTGCACCGAAGAATGTAACGGTTGTATTGGATTTGCATTGTCCGTCCCTCTGCCTTGTCTGCAGCGAGGTGCAGCTGACGCAGATTTTAACCAACCTTGTCATGAATGCCTTTGAGGCCGCGCAGGGAATAGAGGCGACAGTCTCTTTGACGACGCAAAAGACGCTGGATGCTGTGATATTCTGCGTGCGCGACACGGGGCCAGGCATCGCGCAGGACGCGCTGCCGCATATCTTTGAGCCGTTTTTTACGACGCAGGGGTCGGGCAAGGGAACGGGACTCGGTCTTGCGATTGTCGCGCAGGCCGTGGATTCCTGCGGCGGTACGATTCGTGTGGAAAGCGCGCCGGGGCAGGGCAGCGCCTTTACCG
The DNA here is from genome assembly GCA_019420085.1 of Christensenella sp. Classification (GTDB taxonomy): domain Bacteria; phylum Bacillota; class Clostridia; order Christensenellales; family Maliibacteriaceae; genus RGIG9107. The sequence goes on along the minus strand of JAHZHV010000111.1, from coordinate 2,215 downwards.
TGACGCTGCCGGCAGACAGGTCGCAGACACAGGAAGAATGAAGCATTAAAAAAACGACGGACGCAATGCCGCTTTCGAGAAAAAATCGAAGGCGGTATTGCGCTTTTTTGTGCGAAAAAAACACGAAATAAAGCGCTTTGGGCAAAAATGAATAAACGTTCAGACTGCATTTATGGTGGATTCAGATACGCGTGCTATAGTGCAGGTAATGTGTTGCTGCGCTGCGTGCAAAACGATGCGCAATCGGCATGAACGGACACAAAAAGGGAGTTTGTGTGCAGGATGCGCCGGTTTGCATCCGCCTGCAGCGCGCGGCAAAAAATGAGGAAAAAGGAAGGTATGTGTTGTGAAACGGACGAAACTTATCAGCCTTCTGCTGGCCGTGTTGCTGGTGCTTGGCGTATGCAGCGGCTGTGCGAAGGAACAGCAAACCGGTGAATTGCCCGTCATCCGCGTGGCGATTCAGCCCTATCTTTGCAGTCTGCCTGTGGTTTACATGATGGACAACGGATTGGACGAGGCCAATGGTTTTAAGATCGAGGCTTCCACGTTTACCGTCGGTACGCTGATAACAGAGTCGCTTGTGGCCGATGAGTGGGATCTTGCCACGACGGGCGCTTCGGGCGTATACATGGTTGCCAATAACGGCGCGGTGGTCATCGGCGATATCGAGCTTTGTTCCGGCGGTACGGGCGCCTTTGTCAAAGCCGACAGCCCCGTGGCGCAGGTGCAGGGTGTAAATCCTGATTTTCCGGACGTCTATGGTGATCCGGAATCTGTTTTCGGCATGCAGGTTGTGCTGCCGACCGGTTCGCTGAATCACCTCAACGTACTCAAATGGCTTGACGTCATCGGCCTTCAGCCGGGCGATGTGGAAATCGTAAACATGGATAATGCTTCGGGTTATCAGGCGTTTGTCGCAGGTCAGGCGGATATGACCGCATGCTCCCCGCCGCTGTCGTTCACGATGGAGGATGAGGGATACGTTAACGTGGCAAGTCTGGTTGATCTGGACGTGGATCTGTACGACCTGCTTGTGGCAAACGGCAATTCCTATGCGGATCCCGAAATGCGCGAATTGATGGTCAAGTTCTGCAAGGTCTTCTATGAAGTCTGCGACGAACTGGCACAGGATCCCGAGCGTACGGCGGAATTGGAACTGCAGTGGCAGACGGACAACGGCATGGAGTCCAATATCGAAAATGCGCTTTTGGAAGTGGAGTCCCGTCCTTTCGTGACGCTGGATGAATTGAAAGACCATGATCACGGCGCAGCGGTTATTGAACTTGCGGAATTCTATGTCAGTGTAGAGAAGCTGGAGGAATCGCAGCTTGAGATCTTTAATGAGGAGACGCTGACCAAGGATATCATTAACGAAGCGTTCGGATACTGAGCGCAGGAAAACGGACAGCAGACGCCATGCCCCTGCGGCATGGCGCTTGCTTTGAAAAAAGAGGTGAGAAGATGCGTTTTGTAAAAAAGAATCGATACACGCTCCTGTCCATCCTGTCGGTCGTGTTGTTTTTCCTGATCTGGGAGCTGATTACGGACGGACTGCATGTGTTTTCTTCGGTGGCATTGCCGTCGCCGGTGAAGGTTTTTACTTCGCTCATTGCCAAGTTTACAAGCCGTGTGCCGGATGATTCGACGCTGATTGACAACATCCTGTCGTCGCTGCAGGTTGCGCTGGCGGGTTTCGGACTTGGTGCGCTGATCGGTGTGCCGCTTGGTATTTTTATGGCCTGGTTCCGGCCGGTGGAACTGGTGGCGCGTCCTTTGTTTGACGTATTGCGTTCGATTGCACCCGTTGCATGGATTCCGATTATGGTACTGCTGTTTGGCATCGGCATTACGGCAAAGGCCGCCGTTATCTTTGTGGCGTCGTTTGTACCGTGTGTTGTCAACAGTTATGCCGGGATTAAACAAACTTCGCAGGTTCACCTGTGGGTTGGTCAGACCTTTGGCGCGTCCAATGCAACGCAGCTTTTCAAAATTGCCATTCCTACGGCATTGCCCAATATCTTTACCGGTCTTCGCCTGTCGCTTGGAACGGCATGGGTATCGCTGATTGCGGCGGAGATGCTGGCTTCGACCAAGGGTCTTGGCTACATGATCGTCATTGGCCGCATGACGGGACGCACGGATATCATTTTGGTCGGCATGCTGACGATCGGCGCGCTGGGCGCGGCGCTGTCGTTTATCCTGACGAAGCTGG
>JAHZHV010000110.1:4242-5456 GCA_019420085.1 Christensenella sp. | reverse complement strand
TTCCGGGCACCGTTGCCCTGAAGATCTGTCCGGACTACCTTGCCATATCGCGCAAGGCAAAAAAGACGGTCTGTGTCACCGGCACAAACGGCAAGACAACGGTAACCAATATGATTTCGTCCATGCTGCGCGGATGCGGATATCGTGTGCAGACGAACGCAATGGGCGCCAACATTGCCACCGGAATTGCAACGGTTTTGACAAACAGCGTCAATCTGTGGGGCAGAGTGCGTGTCGACGTGCAGGTTTTTGAAGTTGACGAGCGGTATTCCCGACTGATTCTGCCGCCGATCGCACCGGATTTTCTTGTTGTGACGAATATTTTCCGCGATTCGCTGAAGCGCAATGCACATCCGGAGTACATTTTCAGCATCATCAATGCCTATACGCCGAAGAAAACGCGCGTGATCTTAAATGCCGACGATCTTTGCTCCGCCATGCTGCTACCGGAAAACGACAGGACGTATTTTGGCATTGGAAAATTGCCCGATGATGTAACAGAGCCTTATAACCTGATCGCGGATCACTGTATTTGCCCCAAATGTCACGCACGTCTGCAATTCCATTATCTGCGTTATCATCATATCGGAAACGCGTTTTGTCCCCAATGCGGCTTCTGTTCTGCGCAGGCGCAATACCTGGCAACAAACATCGATACGCAGGCGCATACGCTTGATGTCCGTGTAGGAAACGAGACACAGCACCTGCCGTTAGTCAACGGGATATTGTTTAACGTTTACAATCAAATGGCGGTTTTAACGCTTCTGCGCGAGTTCGGCGTCGACTTTGAAACCATTCGCAGGGGCTTTGAAGACATTGGCGTCGTCAGTTCCCGTCTGAGCGAGACAAAGGCGGGCAACGCCGTGATTGTCAAAGCCATGTCCAAGGGACAAAGCGCCGTTTCCAGCTGCCGGACTCTGGACTTTCTCAGCCATGAAAAGGGCAATAAGGCTGTTGTACTTGTCATTGACGACTATTATGAGCGCAAGGACTCCAGCGAGTTTATCGGCTGGATTTATGACACGGATTTTGAGTTTCTGGCAAAGGATGATGTTTTGCAGGTGCTGGCGCTCGGTCCGCGCTATGCGGATTATCGGGTTCGCCTTTTGATGGCCGGTATTGCGCCGGATCGTCTGCTGTGTGCGCCGGATGAATTCGAGGCGGTCGAAAAGATGCGCACGGAAGGTATTGAACGCGTGTATGTTCTGTATGAT
>JAHZHV010000110.1:0-4232 GCA_019420085.1 Christensenella sp. | reverse complement strand
CGTCCACATATGACCTTGCCTGCCGTGTCGCGGATCGTATCGGAGAGATTTTCCGTGCAGCGGCGCAAAAGAAGGAGGCCTGAAACATGAAGATTGAGGTTTTATTTCCGGAAATCTGCTGCCTGTTTGGCGATAAGGCCAATGCCCGGTATCTTTCCTGCTGCCTGCCGGATGCGCAGTTTGTCTATACGGCTTATGCTGACGAACCTGTTTTTGTCCGTGAGGATGTATCCATGCTCTACCTTGCGTCGATGTCAGAGTCCAGCCAGAGCCTCGTCATTGAAAAGCTTCTGCCGTATCGGGATCGGCTTGCACAGCTGATTGCATCCGGATGCGTCATTTTAGCCACGGGCAATGCCTTTGAGGTGTTTGGCTCAAGCATCACGACGGAAAAAGGGGATCGCATCGACGCACTTGGCCTTGTTGAGATTTCGACAAAGCGGCAGATTCCCAAGCGTTCCAATTCTCTGTATCTTGGCAGCTTTGAGGATCAGACAATCGTCGGATATACCAGCCGCTTTGCACATTCGTTTTATGAAGACGGTGCCCAGGCATTGTTTCAAACGCGCAAGGGATACGGCATGAATTTGCAGGATAAGCGGGAGGGCATACGAAAAAACAATTTTTTCGGCACTCATCTTTTAGGCCCGTTGTTGATTCAAAATCCCGATTTTACACTGATGCTGCAGCGGCTTATGGGCGTGGAAAACCCGCGTCTTGCATGGGAAGAGGATGTACGCAAGGCACTTGCAGTGCGTCTTGCGGAATTTGAAAAAGATATCGTTTTTTACGATTGAGCGAAAAATCCGTCCAAGCGGCCAAAAAAGTGGAAAGGGGCACAGCGTATGCGTGACAAGCAGACATACATTCACATTGACCTTGGCGCCATCGAACGCAATGTGCGTAAAATTGTAAATACCTATGCACAGTATCCGTATCGCGTTGCGGTTGTCAAATCCGACTGTTACGGGCATAAGGGCAACGCAGTCGTCGAACGGATTTTGCGCGGCGGCGCAAACTATATTGCCGTCAGTTTTCTGCACGAAGCGCTGGCAATCCGGCGTGATTTTCCGGACGTACCGGTGATGCTGCTTGCACCGCCGCCAAAGGAACTGATTGATGCGTGCATCCAAAACAACGTGGAGATTACAGTGCCCGATCTTTCCTATCTGCAGGCTGTTGCGGATATGCCGGTAAAAGTACATCTTCGCATTGATGGCGGCTGGGATTTGTATAACGGGCCGCACGACAGGGAAAGTTTTCAGGCCTTTGTGCATGCGCTTGACGGTGGACGCGCGATTTTGCAGGGTCTTTATCTGCACAACTACTTTGTGGAAGATCCTGCGGTTTCGAAGGCAGAATTCGATGCATTTGAAGACATGACCCAGGGATTTGACCTTCAAAGCGTTCCCATTGTCAGCACGCATAACAGCATGGCGCTTGTCGAATATGAGAAAAAACCGTATTCGAATGCATTCCGCATGGGAAACGTCATGTATGGAATCGAGAATACCAGCCTTGGACTGGAGGATACGTTTCATCTGTACAGTCAGGTGCTCAGCATCAAAAGCCTTGCAAAGGGACAAGCCGTCGGATACAGCAAGTGTTATGAAGCCACGGACGCACCGGCGCGCATTGCCATGCTTCCGATTGGTTATGGAGACGGATTTACAAAGTCGAACATCGGGCGTGACGTCTTTATCGGCGGCAAGCGGTATCCGATTGTCGGCGTGACGATGGATATTACGCTGGTTCGTGTAGACGAAACGATTCATACCGGCGATACTTGTGTCTTCATTGCCGGCGCACGTCATCTGGATGAAATCGCCGCGCATATTCACACCATTGCCGAGGAAGAATTGTGTTGTCTGAATACGCGGATTGAACGGGTCTATACGGACTGAGAAAAGCATGCTTTGATTTTACCCACATTTTACTTTGTCGAAACGAAAAAGCGAAGGCAATTTCTTGACAAAAAAACGAATGGGTTGTACTCTAAAGTTATCAGTTAGCGCCGCGAAGACGGCGCATTTTCATGGAGGTGAGGACGCAGTGGACGGAGGCGAGCGATGGCACGAGACGGATGACGCCGTGCCGCGAAGTTTTATATGGACGTCCGGCTGTGTTCGGTACGCTTTCATTGTGAAACGGTATCGGTGAAGGGGTCAATTGATCTATCTCGACACCATTGTCGCTTCTTTACTTCTTTCCAAACACGATAAAACCGACATTGGAACGGAGAAAGAGGTGCATTTGTTATGGATTTCAACCTGACGGTCGATCAAATCAATGAACTGATCGATCAAAATGAATGGGGCAAACTGCGCGAATATCTGGCCGAGGCCAACGAAGTTGATATTGCTGCGCTGTTGGAAGAACTGGATAACGATAAAATGCTTCTGGTCTTCCGCATTTTGCCCAAAGACATTTCAGCAGACGTTTTTTCCTACATGGACTCCGATCAGCAGGCGCATGTCGTAGCGTCGATTTCGAATCATGAGGTTCGTACATTGATCGATCATCTGTTTTTGGATGATACGGTTGATTTTTTGGAGGAAATGCCTGCAAACGTTGTAACCAAGGTATTGCAAAATACCAACGAAGCAACGCGTAAACTGATTAATCAGTTTTTGAACTACCCGGACAACAGCGCCGGTTCCATCATGACGATTGAGTTTATCCAGTTCCGCCTTGGCTGGACGGTTCGTCATGCCATGGATCACCTTCGTGCGAATGCAACGGACAGCGAGATGATTTCCACCTGCTTTGTTACGAATGAAAAACGGCAGCTGGAAGGAATTGTCGAACTGCGGCAGCTGATTTTGGCGGAAGATGATGCAATTATAGACAGCATCATGGAAGACACGCCGCTTTGCGTTCACACGCTTGACGACCAGGAATTTGTTGCGGCGCAGGCGCAAAAATACGACCTGATGTCCGTGCCGGTAACGGATAATGAGGGGCGGCTTGTCGGCATTATCACCATTGACGACATCGTCGACGTCGTGCAGGAGGAAAACACCGAAGACTTTGAAAAAATGGCCGCAATGCAGCCATCGGAGGACGAGTATCTGAAAACCAGCGTCTTTTCCATGGCGAAACATCGCATTGTCTGGCTGCTTGTTTTGATGCTCTCGGCGACGTTTACAGGACGCATTATTCAGCATTATAACGATCTGCTGCAAAATGCAATTATCCTGGCTTCCTTTTATCCCATGCTGATGGATACGGGCGGAAACTGCGGTTCGCAGGCGTCAACGCTGATTATCCGTGGTATGGCGCTGGGTGAAATTCAGTGGCGTGATCTTTTCCGCGTGCAGTGGAAAGAACTTCGCGTCGGATTCCTTGTCGGCGCCATTCTTGCCGTCGTGAACTTTCTGCGCGTTACATTGCTTGAGCGTGTCGGTGTCACGGTCGCAATCGTGGTATCGGTCAGCCTGTTCTGCACAGTGGTGCTTGCAAAGTTTATCGGATGCACGATGCCGATGTTGGCAAAGAAAATAAAGCTTGATCCGGCGCTGATGGCAAGTCCCATCATTACGACGGTTGTGGATGCCTGCGCGCTTGCATTGTATTTCTTTATTGCATCGCATTTGATGAATCTTGCCTGAAACATTCATACAGCATTTGCATAGATTCTTTAGTGAAGGGGGTCTTTTGCAGATGCTGTTTTCTGATTTAAAGAAAAAACAGGTAGTGAATCTTGTCACTGGCTGCTGCATGGGCAATGTCAGTGACCTGATTTTTGACGAGCGCTCCAGCAGCATTCGTGCGCTTGTCGTTCCCGGCAATGCGGCAGGTTTTTGGCAGCGTCTCAAGAGCAATTCCGATCTTGTCATTCCGTGGAGCTGCATCGACAAAATCGGCAACGATGTGATTCTTGCCCGCGTCGACACATACGCATGTCTTGACGAAAAAGGACATGGACATTCCCGTATGCAGAAGATATAATATATCCATCAAAGCGGCACAGGGGGATGCTATGAAATGTATGTATTGCGGCTGTAAGGACAGCCGCGTTGTTGATTCACGAATGACCGAAGATGGGACGGTCATTCGCAGAAGACGTGAGTGTGAAAACTGTCAGAAGCGCTTTACGACATATGAAAAGATTGAACAGACGCCTGTTTACGTCATTAAAAATGACGGACGCCGTGAAGAATTTGACAGTGCAAAAATGCGCGCCAGCATTTTAAAGGAAGAGACGATACCATGACAGAACGAACCATCAA
>JAHZHV010000011.1:1584-5761 GCA_019420085.1 Christensenella sp. | reverse complement strand
AATACAGATTGGCGAAAAAATTACACGCGGTCTTGGCGCCGGCGCAAATCCTGAGATCGGAAGGCGCGCTGCTGAGGAAAGCCGCGAAGAAATCATGCACAATTTAAAAGGTGCGGACATGGTTTTTGTTACCGCCGGTATGGGCGGTGGCACCGGTACGGGCGCTGCGCCGGTTGTTGCAGAGATTGCCAAGGAAATGGGCATTCTGACCGTCGGTGTTGTGACGAAGCCTTTTATATTTGAAGGACGTCAGCGTGCGGTCAATGCGGAAGCCGGCATGATCGAATTGAAAACACGCGTTGATACGCTTGTTGTGATTCCCAACGATAAGTTGCTGCAGATTGTCGGAAAAGGCACGACAATGGGTGAGGCCTTCCAGATGGCAGATGATGTGCTGCATCAGAGCATTCAGGGTATTTCTGATCTGATTGTTGTGCCCGGCTTAATCAATCTGGACTTTGCAGATGTACGTGCGATTATGAAGGATCGCGGTATTGCGCATATGGGTATTGGCGAGGGCTCCGGTGAAAGCCGTACCATGGATGCCATTAAGCAGGCAATTCAGTCGCCGCTGCTTGAAACAAGCATCGACGGTGCAACGGGTGTATTGTTGAACATCACCGGCGGTGAAGATCTTGGTATGCTGGAGATTAATGAAGCGGCGACGCTGGTACAGCAGGCTGTGGATCCGGAGGCAAATATTATTTTCGGTGCAGGCATTGATCCGTCGCTTGAAGATCAGGTGCGCGTGACGATTATTGCCACTGGATTTGAAGGCGAACGCGTGGCGGAACCGGAGATTGCGTCTCCTGTTATGTCTTCTCCCATTAAGAAAAAGGCGGTCGCACGTCCGGTATCTGCACAGCAGAATATGTCAAATTCCGGTGTTAAGCTGCCGTTTAATGTCAGTGAGAATTCTGCGCCGCAGGGTTTTTATCCCGGTACACCTATGCCGCAGACGCCCATTCAGCAGCCTGTACGTCAGAGTGTTCCGCAAAATACGGCGCCTGTACAAAAACAGTCTGCGCCGGCGCGGGATATTATGGAGGACGATTACGACGATACCCCTGTATTCCTTCGTCCCCGCAATCGCAAGTAAGACAAGAAAAAGCTGTCAAATAAAAAACGCGCATCCATGTGGATGCGCGTTTTTTGGATTTTTTCATATGGAAAGACGCGATGATATACAAAAACGCATTCAAGACCGGTATTCGATAAACCATCGACCGGGAATGGAAGTGCTGTAATCATCCATTCGCTCAAAAAACAGATATCGCTTCTGTCCATGAATACAGACGGTATAACGGTCGCCCTGCCCACCGGCTTGCAGTGCGGGCGAAGGACGCATATCATAGACATAGTCAATTTCGTAGTGTGTGCCGTCTTCCCAGATCAATTCCACAGGAATTAATCTGTCTTGTGTGAATGCAGCGACGACATCAACGTATTTTCGGGAAACCAAGGGAGATCTTCCTTTCAGAGCAATCAACATGGAAAAAGATGCAGCCAGGTAAGCGTGTGTGTACTACAAATCATTTTCTGAAGAATTTGGCACGTCATTCCACGTGCGAAGAAAATCTCCATGCGAAACGATAGGGGAAGAAACACAGCGATTGCCTGTATCGGATAAAATGCGCAGCTTGAAATCAAGTAAAGGTGCGGGAATCCCCAGGGAAGCTGCGGCGGAGAAAAAATTATCTGTTTCCTGCATGACGGCATATGCCTGCGCATCGTCAACAAGCAGGTCGGCGGCAAAGAGATTGGCTTCATATTCCAGCTTTGAAGTATCTGTAAACAGGGAAAAATCATGCAGCGCACCGCGGCAAAGCGTTCGATGCAAAATAGCGTGTCCCAATTCATGGGCCAGGATGATGCGCTGCATATCCTGGCTCAATGCATGATTGATTGTGATGGATAATATCCTGTCTTGCTGCAGAAAAAAACCCTTGCAGGCGTACGACTGCGTACCCATATCACTGTATAGAAGCAGGATTCCGCGTTCTTTTGCAATTCGATATGGATCGCGTGTACCGTGATGGCGGATCAGTTTATGTACGCAGCGGTGAATCGGCTCAGTCTGCATGGTCAGACTCCTGTACAGGATGGCCATATGTTTTCTGCGCTTCGCGTTTGCAGGCCAGATAGGCGCCCATAACGGCACGGAAAAAGGCATCCTTGGCCTCTTCGCTTAAATCACCGCCCGCAAACAATGCGCGGTTTTCCTGTAAAAGGCGCGCCATTTCTTCCGCACCCCGGGAACCATACTGTGCGCGAACATGTTCGATATAGTCACTGCGTTCATGGACGGACGCATCTTGACCTTCCAACAGATATTCACTTGAAACATCAAGCGCATGCGCAAGTTTGTGCAGCGTAACTCCGCGCGGTTTGGCATGTCCTGTCTCGTAGGCGCTGATGGAACGAACCGTAACACCACAGCGAATGGCCAGCTCGTTTTGACTGATTCCAAGTTTTTCCCGGGCATCTTTGATGCGTTTGGAAAAATCAGACATAAAATAAATACCTCACTGATATAGATACCGCTTGCCTTTGGGAAATAGAGGAAACGGTGCGGATTTGTTGACCGGGACTTCAAAAGCTGATAGAATAAACATGAAGTTTATAGAAGATATTCCTATTTTACTTCTGCTATTATCTTCTGTCAAGAGAAAAAGGAGACGGTTTGTGTGAAAGACCGGGTGATTTTGCACAGTGATCTGAATAGTTTTTATGCATCGGTAGAGATCATGCGGAATCCGGCTTTGCGTGGGAAGCCTGTGGCGGTTTGCGGTGATTCCAGCCGACGATGCGGAATTGTGCTGGCAAAGTCTCAGGAAGCCAAGATGGCAGGTGTGCGTACGGCAATGGCAAATTGGGAAGCGCTGCGTTTATGTCCGCAGCTTATCATGGTGCCCCCGGATTTTGCACAATATAAAAAGTATTCCCGTCTGACACGGTTGATCTATCAGCGATATACAGATCAAGTAGAACCGTTTGGTATGGACGAATGCTGGCTTGATGTAACCCACAGCGTGGGTTTGTTTGGAAGTGGTGAACAAATTGCGCAGCAGATTCGAAAGACCGTGCGGGAAGAATTGGGATTGACGGTCAGCATCGGTGTTTCATTTAATAAGGTTTTTGCCAAATTGGGCAGCGATATGAAGAAACCGGATGCCGTAACGGTGATTACACCGCAGAATTTCCGCGATAAAGTTTGGCCTTTGCCTGCAGAAGCGCTTTTATTTGTTGGGGCAGCGACAAAGCGCACTTTATCACGGCTTGCAATCCACAGCATTGGTGATCTTGCGCATTGTGACCCGGATTTTTTAGTGCAGAGTCTTGGAAAGAGCGGACGCACACTTTGGCTGTTTGCCAATGGATTGGATGCGTCAGAAGTGTTGACAGATCAGGAAATTGCACCGCTGCAATCAATAGGACATGGGATGACCTATCCTGCGCCGCTTGAACAGGAAAGTCAGGTCGCGCAGCAGCTGTTTTGCCTTGCGCAGGATATTGGACGCAGGCTCAGGAAACATAAACTGTGTGCCTGTGGCGTACAGCTTGCAGTCAAGGACGAAGAATTTCATATCATGCAGTGTCAGAGCAGACTGCATCAGCCCACACAACATGCGCGTACGCTTTTTGATGCGGGCATGACACTGTTTCAAAGCCGTTATCTTTGGCGTGAACCCATTCGGGCATTGACGCTTCGAGCGATTGAATTGATTGATGAGACGGAACCGGTTCAGCAGTCTTTGTTTGATGCCTGCTCAACAAAGTCGCTTCGTATGTTGGATGCAACGATAGATGGCATTTGCCGCAGATTCGGACCAGACAGCTTAAAGCCTGCATCAATGCTGGATGATAAGCGATATTCTGATGAAAAACGACGGCTAAATTAGCAGAGGAAATGTGATTTTTGCATGATGTATGGGAATCTTTCGCCTGCTTTATGCAGAAAAAAGGATTTTTCGCTTCTTTATAGTAATAGAAAATAGGATCTTGTGTCAGAACATTTTGGCGCATACGGAAAGGAGCTTCATCATCGGTGTCGATACAACCGCGCATACAGCAGGAGCGCTTTGAGCGTGAATTTCTATCTGACCGCGCAGCCAAAAGTTATGCATCGCGTGGCAGAGAACGGCCAATTGCGCCCTGTGATATTCGTACAGAGTTT
>JAHZHV010000011.1:0-1574 GCA_019420085.1 Christensenella sp. | reverse complement strand
GACAGAATTATTCACAGCAACAGCTTTCGCCGCCTGAAGCATAAGACGCAGATGTTTCTTTCGCCAAGCGGAGATCATTATCGTACGCGTCTTACACACACAATGGAAGTATCGCAGATTGCGCGTACGATTTCTCGGGCGCTGCGGTTGAATGAGGATCTGACGGAGGCAATTGCACTGGGGCATGATCTTGGACATACGCCTTTTGGACACAGTGGTGAACGTGCTCTGGATACCATGCTGCGGGAAACTGGAGGTTTCAGGCATTATGAACAAAGCGGGCGCGTTGTACGGTATCTGGAAAACTATGGCGAAGGGTTGAATCTGACTGCGGAGGTCATTGACGGCATCGAACATCACACCGGCGATGTATGGCCCATGACGCTGGAGGGTTGCGTCGTGCGTTTGTCGGATCGAATTGCTTATCTGAACCATGATATTCAGGATGCAATTGGAGCTGGTGTTTTGCAGGCAGAGGAACTGCCGCAGGAATGCCTGGAAATCCTCGGACGTACGCATGGCGTGCGGATTGATACCATGATCCGGGATTGTATTGTCACGAGTATGAATACCGATACAATTACTATGTCGGAGCCGATTCGAAAAAGTACGGAGCAGCTTCGGGCGTTTATGTTCTCACATGTTTACAATAACACATCGGATCTGCAAATGGATGGCCGCGTTCATCATGTTATGGAGAACCTGTATGTGTATTTCCTGGCACATCCGCAGCTTTTGCCAAGGTCGTATGCGGTGCAGCGGGAACGTTTTGGCGATTCACAGGCTGTTGTCGATTACATTGCGGGAATGACGGATCGATTTGCTGTGGCGCAATTTGAAAGGCTATTTGTGCCCGCACCGCGAAATTAAATGAAAAATTTTCGAGGAATGAAAAGGAAAAAGCGTAGTTTCGTCGAATAAATGTCGTCGCGCCCGGAATTGACGTGGAGCATGAAGATGAAAGCGGGGAGGGAGTAAACGTGGCTGGCTTTTTTCCGCAGGCTTGGTTGGATGAATTGCGCAACCGCGTTGATCTCGTCGGCCTCGCCTCGGAGTATGTACCGTTAACGCAGAAGGGACGAAGGTATTGGGCATGCTGTCCGTTTCATCAGGAAAAAACGCCATCGTTTTCCATTGATGCGGACAAACAAATGTACTACTGCTTTGGATGCAAAGCCGCCGGAAATGTTTTTAATTTTGTTATGACGGCTGAAAGGCTTGATTTTGCCGGTGCAGTGCAGTATCTGGCAGAAAAGTACAACGTTCCACTGCCGGAAAATGACCAGGATGCACAGGCGTATCAAAGACAGCACGCCAAACGGGAGCGTATGTACCAGATTATGACGATGACGGCTCGTTATTTTCGGGACAAGCTCAATGCGCCGGAGGGGGCGCAGGCGCGTGCGTATTTGCAGCGCCGGGGTGTGTCGGAGTCGATGATTCGCCGTTTTGGCCTTGGGTATGCACCGGATTCATGGAATGGTCTCAAGGACATGTTGGGACGTGAGGGTGTTGCATTGCAACAGGCGCAGGAACTTGGCCTTTTGGCATCGTCAAAGGGCAGAGTGTATGAT
>JAHZHV010000109.1 GCA_019420085.1 Christensenella sp. | reverse complement strand
ACCTTGGGCAGATACATCGCGTTTGCACAGCCATGGACAATGTGCCCGCCGCTGTAAGCAGCGCCGGTCTTATGTGCCATGGAGTGCACGATGCCAAGCAGTGCGTTGGAGAACGCCATACCGGCCAGGCACTGTGCGTTGTGCATGCGATCACGTGCATCCATATCGCCATTGTAGGAAGCAATCAGATCCTCGCTGATCATCTTGATCGCGTGCAGAGCAAGCGGGTCAGTGTAATCGCAATGCAGCGTAGAGACATACGCCTCAATTGCATGCGTCATGGCATCCATACCGGTATGTGCCGTAAGCTTCTTGGGCATCGTCTCAGCCAGCTCGGGATCAACAATCGCCACATCCGGCGTAATGTTGAAGTCGGCAAGCGGATACTTAATACCCTTGTGATAATCGGTGATGACGGAAAACGCCGTAACTTCCGTGGCAGTACCCGACGTGGAAGGAATTGCGCAGAATTTTGCCTTCGTGCGCAGTTTGGGGAAATTAAACGGTACGCAAAGGTCCTCAAACGTGGTCTGCGGATACTCATAGAACGCCCACATCGCCTTTGCTGCATCAATCGGAGAACCACCGCCGATGGCAACAATCCAGTCGGGCTCAAACTCACGCATCGCCTCAGCGCCCTTCATGACAGTCTCAACAGACGGATCGGGTTCGACGCCTTCAAACAGCTTGACCTGCATGCCGGCAGCTTCCAGATTCGCCACAACCTTGTCAAGGAAACCAAAGCGCTTCATGCTGCCGCCGCCGACGACAACAATGGCCTTCTTCCCTTCCAGATCCTTCAAAGCATCCAGCGCACCCTTGCCATGATACAAATCTCTGGGAATCGTAAACCTTGCCATAACACATTCTCCTTATCAGTTTCGTTATCGTGCCATGCTGTTTTTGCACAGCTCTTTACGGTTTCATGATACCGCTTTTGTATACACATTGCAAGTGCTTTTCTTGATATATCAATATATCTTTATCGATATACAAAGAGTGAAAAAAGGCGTCTTCCCTTTTTAAGGAAAGACGCCCGCAAGCTGTTTTTTCATTTATAATGCCACGGTTCCCATTGCAAGCTGCACGCCAAGATACAGCACCCCGGATCCAAAAATAATCAGAATCGGTGAAAGCTTCCAGCGCCGCAGCAGAACAAAACAAAGCACCATAATTGCCGCACCAATCCAATCGATCGTTGCCAGGTTAAAGCTGCCATCCCGCCACAAAACAAGTTTCAAAATCGAGACGGCCGCCGCCGCAATGACCGCCACAACAACCGGCCGCACCGAATCCAAAATCGTCTGCATGGCGTTGGCTCCGCGATACTTGGCATAAATACGCGCCAAAATCGAGACAATGATGAAACTGGGAAGCACACAGCCCAGCGTTGCAATCAATGCACCGGGGATGCCCGCAATGCGCATTCCGACAAAAGTCGCCGAATTGATGGCGATCGGACCGGGTGTCATTTCAGAGACGGAGATCAGATCCGCAAATTCGCTCATGGAAATCCAGGAGTGCAGCGTTACCACTTCACTTTGGATCAGCGGCATGGCCGCATATCCGCCGCCAATGCTGAACAAACCGACTTTACAAAAACTCCAAAATAGCTGTAACAAAATCATGCGGCGCGCCTCCTGTCAATGATCGTACGTGCGACGCCAATGAGGATGCCGCCGATAATGATGTAGATGACGTTAATTCCAAAGACACAGGAAAGCAAGAAGGCGACCACCATAACACCGATGGAAAACCATTGCCGCTTGGCAACAACATTCCCGCCCAGGCTGCATGCCACATCAAACACGACAGCAGCAACGCCTGCCTGCATTCCACGAAGAAGCGTGGCAATCACAACGCTTTGCCGGAATGCATTATAGAATACGGAAATAATCGACAAGATCACAAGCGGCGGAATAATGGTTCCAATCGCCGCAACGATACTGCCTGCCATTCCCGCACATTCATATCCCAACAGGATCGATGCATTTACGGCGATTGCACCAGGAGACGACTGTGCGATCGACGCAATATCCAGCATACGCGTTTCATCTACCCAGCCCAGTTCATCCGAAAAGCGCTTTTTCATCAAAGATACAATAACAAATCCGCCGCCGAAAGTACAGCTGCTGATATACAGCATGCTGACAAACAATTTCAGGCACTTTTTCCACTTTTCCAATGTTTCATGTCACCTCCGCCGCATCATTATACCATCGCCGCAGGGAAAGTAACATAGAAAAAAACGCAAAAAAGCAAAGTTATATCAGTTTAATTCATATGTGGAAAAAATGTGATTTCTCAATCACATCTGCCATAAAGCATACCGCAGGCTTCATCATATAATGCACATCTGCATCCGCAATAGCCAAGCAGCCAGCTCCATGACAGTGCATCCTGTAGCGCTGCTTCCCGGGCGGGCATTTTCGCTTCACTGCCCAGAAACTGATACAGCTTATAAAGCGCCGCAATCACATGCGGCGGCATGTTCTGTGTTTCCAGCAAAGCGCCCTGTATTTTCGCCATACTTTGAATTGGCCGGCGTGCGGCAGCGTCCAAATTTTCAGCGCGCGTCTTATCGCCAAACTGTTGTGTTGTCAAATCTTCCAACTGACGATACATGTACCCAAGTGCATACGCTTGTATCTGCGTCATTTGACTGTGCTCCTTTGTTGTCTAAACCCTCTTTTAGGCAGATTTTACCACACTGGCGCAGTAAAACAACAAATTCGCAAAAACAGTCACAATTCTACATAATCTGGCAAATTGCGTCACGACAAACAGGAAAAAAGAATCTTCTTTTTAAAATAACATATTGCGTTATCGCATATTTTTTGGTATAGTAACAAATGTTGATTCCATTGGTTGGGAGCATAGCTCAGTTGGGAGAGCACCTGCCTTACAAGCAGGGGGTCACAGGTTCGAGCCCTGTTGTTCC
>JAHZHV010000108.1 GCA_019420085.1 Christensenella sp. | reverse complement strand
GTTCGCGGCCTTTGCACACCACAGCGCCAGGAAGTATCTGAGTTTGCGCATGGATCAATCACTCCTTTCACGCGTTTGGAAACAGGATTGCATTTATTCAAACATTGCACGCGCAAAGGCGGCGCTGTCAAATGCCTGCAAATCGTCAATACCCTCACCGACGCCGGCAAAGCGGACGGGCACACCAAGTTCGGACTCGATCGCAACGACGACGCCGCCCTTTGCAGTACCATCCAACTTCGTCAGTACGACGCCCGTAATATGCGCCGCCTCATTAAACAGGCGCACCTGACTGAGCGCATTCTGTCCCGTCGTGGCATCCAATACAAGAAATGTCTCGCGATATGCCTGAGGCCACTCGCGATCGATGACGCGATTGATTTTTTCCAGTTCGTTCATCAGATTCTTTTTGTTGTGAAGGCGGCCGGCCGTATCGATCAGCAGCACATCCGTTCCACGCGCCTTTGCACTGGAGACTGCGTCGAACACAACGGCTGCCGGGTCGGAGTTTTCGCTCTGTGCGATCACGGGAAGATCGCCTGCCCGATGCGCCCATGTCTTGAGCTGATCAATCGCTGCTGCACGGAAGGTGTCCGCCGCGGCGATCATGACGCTATATCCATCACGATGCATCTGTGCGGCAAGTTTTCCGATCGTCGTCGTCTTGCCGACGCCATTGACGCCGATTACCAGCAAAACCGTGGGTGTTTCCAGATGAAAAGGCTCTGCCTGCTCCAACCGCGCAGCAATCGCTTCCATCAGCAATGCACGCACACGCTGCGGGTCGCCGATTTTTTCTTTTTTTACACGCGTGCGAAGGTCGTCAATCAGCGACATCGCTGTTTCCGCCCCCATATCGCTTGCAATCAGCACGCCTTCCAGCTCGTCAAAAAAATCGTCGTCGATATTCTGATAATAGCTGATCAGATTATCAATATTGTTCTTGAGCGCATCGCGCGTCTTGGTCAGCCCCTCGCGCAGACGTTGAAACAATCCCTTTTTCTTCTCCATGGTTTTAAGCTCCTTTTTGATCCTGCGCATCCGTCAGCTTCACGGAAACCAGACTGGAAATACCGCGTTCCTGCATCGCGATGCCATACATGGCGTCGGATACTTCCATGCTTTCCTTGCGGTGCGTGATGATGACAAACTGCGTCTTGGAAGAATAGTCCTTCAGAAAATCCGCATACATTCCAGTATTCGCCTCATCCAGCGCCGCCTCAATTTCGTCCAGCACGCAAAAAGGCGTCGGCTTGATATTCAGCATGGCAAACAAGATGGCAATTGCCGTCAGTGTACGTTCTCCGCCTGAGAGGAGCGACAGCGCCTGCAGTTTCTTGCCCGGCGGCTGTGCAACGATATCAACACCTGTTTCCATCAAATCATCCGGATCCGTCAGGCGCAGTTCTGCCGTACCACCGTTAAACAGCTGGGAAAAGACGGTTTTGAAATTGTCATTGATGCGTGCAAACTGCGTCTTGAACCGTGTTTTGATTTCCGATTCAAATTGCACGATCACTTCTTCCAGATTCGCTTTGGCCTGCGTCAGATCCTCACGTTCTGCCGACAGCGTCTGGACGCGTTCAGATACCGTCGCGTATTGTTCGATGGAACCAACGTTTACATCACCAAGGCCGCGGATATCCGTTTTCAGCTTTGCAATGCGTCCCGGTGCACCGACCGGCTGGAATTTTTCATCGCGCAGCGGCTGTACCGAAGCAAGCGTCAATTCATACTCATTCCAGATGCGCTCATGCAGCGCCTGTGTTTCCGCCTCAATTCGCGTCTTTTGCAGCTGTGCCTTATGCAGCCGCTGCGTCAGCGAATCGCTTTCCTCCTGCAGCTGCACACGCTTTTGAGACAGCGCCGCGCTTTGTTCCGTAGACGCCGTGCGCTGCTTGTCCGCCTCCTGCAGTGTATCGCGCAGCTGCTGCAATGCAGCTGCTGTATCATGCATTTTCGATTGTTGATCCTGCATCACCTTACGGTCTTGTTCCGCCGTTTGATCGATGGAGGCAAGCTGCTGTGCCGCATGTGCGCGCTCCTGCCGGATGCGTGCAAGTTCCCGCTGCAGCATCGCAATGCGCTGCGCGATTCCCTCCTGCTGCGCCTCATCCGATGAAAGCGCTATGCGAAGCGATTCAATTGTTTGCCGCTGCTGTTCATATGCGCTGCGCTGCCGGTACAGCGCCTGCTGCATGACGGAAACATCTTCGTCCGTTGCATTGGAAGCATCCTGTTCCAGACGGGATGTATCATCCAATTCGCAAAGATTTTTGCATACATCTGCCAAGCTTTCCTCCAGCTCCGTCTGCTGGCTGCGCATACGCGTCAGCTGCTGCTGACGCGTCTTATGATGTTCGCTTAAAATGTCCGCGCGTTCCTGGTGCTGTCCAAGCGTCACGCGAAGCGTACCAAGCTCGTCTTCCAGCGCCTTTAAGCGCTGGGTGCATGTGCGTGCTTCACGCTCGATCTGTTCGCATTCCTGTGCAAATTCCCCGCTCTCCCGTTCAAGGGATTCCAGGCGCTTTTGTTCCTGCGCAATCTGACGGTCGCGCGACAGAATGCTTGTCGAACGTGATTGCACGGAACCGCCTGTCATGGAACCGCCGCTGTTAAGCACGTCGCCTGCAAGCGTTACAATGCGGAATGAATATCGATTCTGACGCGCAAGCGCGATTCCCGCGTCAAGATCTTCGACAATCACAACGCGTCCCAACAGGTTTTCAATGGCCGGACGATATACCGGATCGTACGATACAAGCGTACTGGCCGCGCCAAAGCACCCGTTTGCATGCAGCGTCGCCTGTTCGTGTGCGTTCAGAC
>JAHZHV010000107.1 GCA_019420085.1 Christensenella sp. | reverse complement strand
TTCAGCGGATAAATAGGCCCCATGATCGTATCATTACAAAGAACCAGTTCATCACATGCAGACAGACGTTCCCATCCATAAAAGCGAATACCTGCCTGATATCCGTACATATCAAATCCGTAGTTTTCCCGAACGATGATATGCGGTGTAATGGCAAGTAACGCTTCACGTCCTGTATCGGATAGTTTACCATTGCATACAACGACAAGCTCCTCTACGTTTTTTGCCAGATCTTTTAGAAAATATATGACGTAGCGGTCAACGAGACCATCCGGATCGAAAAAGGAGTAAACTGCAAGCCGGGAAGGCTTACAAGTGGGGATTAACATATTGAAAAACCTCGTTTAAATGGTTATCATATGCTTTATTCTATCGAATAAAACGTTTTTTATTATATCGTTGCGCCGTTTTTTCGTCAAATTTAATCGAAATAAAGACCGGTTTATATGCCGGCCTTTGCAAGCTATATTATACATGCGTGCGATGCTGCGCAATCTTTGCGCGCAGATGGGACATGCGTGTTATGATGTGTCTTGGTACAAAGCGCTTGATCAGTTGCTTTATCCTGCGCTGCGGAGTGGAAAGACGCGCCTGTAATACGTCAATCACACCGCTGTGTGTATTGGCCGGAAATCCAAAGTTTGCAGCAATACGGTTGAATGCCTGCAAATAGTAAAGATCACTGGCAAGTGCATCCTGCGCCTGAGAAAGCGGCAGTACGAATGCAGGATAGTACCCGCTGTACTGAACGACAAAAGGATGCAGCCGCTCGATGGCGTGGTGCAGCGTACCATCACAGTCCAATGGTTCCTGTGGAAAATCCTCAAAATTCCAATCACATGCGTAAAGCGGCGCCAATGCTCTGGGACGGAACCAGAACATGCTGCCAAGCGGTGCAACGGGAGATTTTTCGGGCGACATGGGAACCTGAAGACCAAGTTTTTCTGCCAGTGCCCGGGTGTTTTCAAAGTTCACGGACCATTCGTTGCCGGGCACGGTAAACCAGGTAGCATATCGAACCGGAGGCGGCGCCAACATGCCAAGCCGCGGGTTTTGATCAAACAGCGTGACAATGTTTTGACAGTATGCTTCGCTGTGCAGCGCGTGGGAAAAACAGTAGCGGGCATAATCGCGTCCAATTAAGGCGGGACGTTTGTAACCGGATTTTTTATCGTGTGCAAAACAGCACAGGTCATATTGCATGATGACATCCTTTACGCCTACAAGCAATGCGGAAACATCGCGGCCGCGGTTTTCGATGACACGCACGTCCAGTTTTCCCCAACGGGAGCTGCTGGCAAAGCAGGCGCGGATTTGCTCTGCTTTTTTCGCAGTGTCCGTTGTAATATAAACGTCTGTCCCGACAGGCATGCTGCATGCTGCATGAAAACTTTCCGCCACCAGGTCGGGGAAGAACAGGTGCATGACAAGACAAATGCGCGGATGGTTTGCTTTATTGTTTGCAGGTTGTGCTGGGGGACACATATCAGGCAGAATGTGATATAAATGCAGATTGGTTGCAAGATCCCACTGATGGCATGTGCGAAGCAATGTATCCCATACCAGATTGCAGTCGTAGTCCGTCTGCGATTGCAGGTAATTTAACAGCGCGGATGGTGCATCGCCAAGGCTGACGTCAATGAATCGCCGGTAGGCTTGTGTAAACGTACTGCGCAAAAACACAGGGCAGCCGCGTTGTGCAATCAGATCCGGTGCAAAAAAAAGCAGCGGATCGTCGACAAGATGCGCGATATCCTGCGTTGCAACAAAGGCTTCAAGACAAAAGCCGTTTGCCCGCAGTGTTTCACACAGTACGGATACAGTTGCATCATGCGGGAGCTGCTGTAAAACGTTTAAAAACGCATCCTGCAAGAAGGGTTGGCGAAAGACCAGAAAATCCGGCTGCAGGGAAGACCTTTCTGTATCCTGTCCTTCGTATATATGCGTCATTCCCCAGACGTCTGCATTGCCGGCGGTCATTGTGTTAAACGCATCTGCAAAAGAATGGATGGGACCCATGACATTGCTGCTGCAAAAGACAAGTTCGTCGAAACTTGCAAGTGCTTCCCGGCTTAAATGCCCAAGAATAAGCCGGCAGGCTGCGATTGCAGCACAGGGCGCGGAAACGGTCAGTGTTTCATCTGCAATTGCCGCTGCGGATGCACAGCGGCTTGTGTCAGAAACGTCAGCATGGAGCAAAATCAGTTTGTCGGCATATGCGCGCAGTGCTTGCATGACGACGGGAACATAGGAATCAGCAACGGCGTCACAGTCCAAAAGAGAATATACAATCAGGCGCCGCGGCGCATGGTTAAGATTCATAGTGCCTCCTTTATGACAAACCGCACGCGGCAAACAGCTTGCGTGCGGTGAAGGAAATCTGTCAGCGATGCAGGAGCTTGCGGCGTGCGCGGCGCAGCAAGCCGCCGACGCCCTCAGTTTTTAAAACAGTCCGAATTTTGGAAGTTGTGGATTGTACGCTTTCGGCCGTCTGATAGCGTGCAAGGTGCCGGCGCATCTGCGCATTGTCAAGAGAAAACGGATTTTGTTCCAGCGCTTCAACCGCAGCTTCGCAGCTTCGGTATCCGACGCGCACCTGATTGTCAATTGTTTCTCCGTTTTGATAGCAGCCATAGGACCAAGGCGTTTTGGAGATTCCGTCGGCATCGTTGGCGTCGTGCAGTTTGCCGTAGGCAGCGTAGAGATCACGGAACGGATGCGGACCTTTTGGCAGCCATTCATTCATCCAATATTCAGCGCCGGGACCGTAACTGGAGTAATGAATAAAGCGAATGGGCTCGCCGCTGATGCGGTAATCGCCGTTTTCACAGGTGAAATCGCAGTTGAGCATGGACCAGATAGCGAAATCATAACCGTGGTGTTTACAGATATGTACATCGAAAAAGCAGGGCGCCAGATCAACCCAGCGCTGATCGGTAAAGATACCCGCGGGGATGTCATCATAACAGTATTTGGAAAGACGCAATGCCCACCAGTCAATAAATGATTTTGCTTCCGCGCTGTTGTTGACGGCCAGGAATCCCAGATTGTATACGCCGTGCATCGTGCAGGAAAGCTCCATGGCGATGTTCCCCGGATGCAGCAGATGCGGGCAAAGCACGATAGGCCTGTCCTGCAAAAGCGTGCGGATTTCAATGAGATCACTGTAGACGAAAGTGTCCGGATCCAGGTAGACGAACTGTGTTTCATCGGGATACTCCCGGTAAAGATACCGGAAAAACTGTCCCTTGACCGCGGTGGAGGCTTCGACAATCGCATGTTTGAAAATAAAACGGTCAAAATCGCCCTCCCATGCATCACGGGCAAGGACAATGCGATCAAAGGAAGGATGCGCAAATTCGGGTTTTACTTCTCGTTCAACCAGGCAGACAAGAAATGTTGCATCGGGCATGTGCTGCTTGACAGAATCGGCAAGCGTGCGTGCTTTGTGAAGATAGTTGGCGCAGATAGAGGTAAAGATAATCACGATACAAACT
>JAHZHV010000106.1:744-2034 GCA_019420085.1 Christensenella sp. | reverse complement strand
CCGTACTGAGTCAGGAGTATGAAGCGCTGCAGGAGCAGATCGATCGGGTTCTGTACACGATCAACATTTTCTGATCCGATTTGAAACGTTGCAAAAAAAAGGACTTGAAGCGAAAAACGCTTCAAGTCCTTTTTTGCGTCCGAACGCTTTTTTCAGCCGCCGTCCCGGACAAAGACGCGCATCTGCCCCACGCCCCGGTTATTCCAGCAAAAATACGGCACGAACATAATCTCCTGCGGCTTTTGCGTCGGCGGCTGCGTCGAATAAAGCGGTCCTTCCTCCCCCGCGTCACAAATTCGATAGCCCTGCGCGCGCAGAACCGTCACGCCTCCAAGCAGCTGCGGGCAAAATTCCGCCTCCAGCGCCGCGCCGCGCGGCAGGATGAGATTGTGCAGATCGCGTCCGTTATCCATCTGCTCCATGCAGTACACCAGCGGTCCCCGCGCCACGGCCACACAGCCGGCATCCTGCGCCACGCGCGTGTTGACAAAAATGCGCCGCGGCTGCATCTGGATGTCGTACTGCACGACGTCTCCGGCACTGAGGCCGCAAAGGGCGATGTATCCGTCCCTTGCCTGCGCCGCAACCGGCTGCGCATTGACCTGCAGCGCATACTGTTCGCACCACCCGGGCAGGCGCAGATACAGCGTCGCGCCCGCGCTCTTTTCTACGGCAATCCTCACGCTTCCCTGCCATGGATAATCCGTTGCAACATTCAACACAAAACCGGCGTCCGGCAGTGCGGCGCGGCCGCCGAGAAACAGATTCACATAGGCGCCTTCGGCGTCCTGCAAATACGCGTACTGCGCAATGGACGCCGTCAATCGCGCGATATTGGGCGGACAGCAGGCACAACCGTGCCACTTGGCGCGCTGCGGCAGGACGTGTTTTTTATGGTAATCATACGGCAGGCTTTCCGGATCAATCTGCAGCGGATTGACGTAGAAAAATTCGGTGCCCGAAAGGCTCATCCCGGCAAGCGCCGTGTTGTAAATCGCGCGTTCCATCACGTCGGCATATTCGCCGCGGCACTGCAATTGCAGCATGCGCCGCGCAAAAAACGCAAGCGCAATCGACGCGCACGTTTCGCCGTAAACGGTATCGTTTGGCAAATCGTAATCGCAGGTAAACGCCTCGCCGTAGGAAGAAGAACCGATGGCGCCGGTGACGTACATGCGGCGCTTTGTGATGCTGTCGAACATGCGCTGCGCCGTTTGGGCAAGCGACGCATCGGCGCACACGCGCGCCACGTCGGCAATGCCGCTGTAAAGATAACAGGCGCGCACCGCA
>JAHZHV010000106.1:0-734 GCA_019420085.1 Christensenella sp. | reverse complement strand
ATGCGCACGGGCCGATCCGCCTGAAAGTAGCGCATGCCTGCCAGCGGCCCGTCGCCCCACGGATACCGCGTCGTCGGATCGCGTTTGAGTTCCGCATCAAAATAATTCGGCTGCGTCCCACGCTGATTGATAAAATGCTGCGCCAGGCGCGCATAGCGCGGACAGCCCGTCTTTTCTCCAAGTTTGATCAGCGCAAGTTCAATTTCCTCATGTCCGGGATATCCCTTGCACTGCTGCGGCGCGGGACCAAACCTGCGGTCGATCAGATCCGCAAAGCGGCACGCCACGTCCAAAAGCGTGCGCTTGCCCGTGGCGTCGGCATAGGCAACCGCCGCTTCCATCAAATGCCCCGCGCAGTACAGCTCATGATACTCACGCAGGCACGTCCATTCCTTTCCCGGATGCGCCAGCTGGTAATACGTGTTGACATAGCCGTCCGGCCGCTGCGCCGCCGCGATCAGGGATATCACCCAATCCGCCTTTTCCTCCAGCGCGGCATCGGGCTGTACGGCAAGCACGTAGGCCACCGCTTCCAGCCACTTGTATAAGTCACTGTCCTGAAAATACCAGCCATAGTGCGGCGCTTCGATCTGCCCTGCCGCCGCGCGGAAATTCTGAATACAGCCGCTTTTTTCCGCGTCCGCAATGCGGTCGTTTAATGCCTCCCACTGATACGGGATCACGCGTTCACGCACCAGCGTTTCATATCTGCCCCAAAATGCGTCGTCAATGCG
>JAHZHV010000105.1:1540-3784 GCA_019420085.1 Christensenella sp. | reverse complement strand
GGACGCCAACCGTGACTGTGTCCCCCTGACCGACAGCGCCAGACAAGACCAGTTTGGCAATATTGGTTTCCACTTCCTTTTGCAGGTAACGCTGGACGGGACGCGCACCAAATTCAGGCGTATATGCATGATCGGCAATATAGCCAAGCGCTTCGTCATTAATCACCAGTTTCATATCAAGATCGCCCATACGCGATGCAATCGCCTTAGCCTGCAAACGGACGATGGAACCAATCGCTTCCCGCGTCAGCGGCGTAAACAACACGATATCGTCAATTCTGTTGAGGAACTCCGGCTTGAAGTGCTCATGCAGCAGAGCGTCAACCGCATGCCGCGTCTCATCACTGATCTTACCGCCATGCGCCGTATCACGCAAAAGCAGCTGGCTGCCCAGGTTTGAGGTCATGATAATGACCGTATTTTTAAAGTCGACTGTACGTCCATGACTATCCGTCAGGCGGCCGTCGTCCAGCAACTGCAGCAAAAGGTCTGCAACTTCTGGATGCGCCTTTTCAATCTCGTCAAACAGAATCACGCAATACGGTTTCCTGCGCACAGCCTCCGTCAGTTGACCGCCTTCATCATATCCGACATATCCCGGAGGCGCTCCAACCAGACGAGAGGTACTATGGCGCTCCATATATTCGCTCATGTCAATGCGCACGACGTTGTTCTCATCGTCAAACAGCGCATCTGCAAGCGCCTTGGCAAGCGCTGTCTTACCAACCCCCGTAGGTCCCAAAAACAGGAACGAACCAATCGGGCGGTTGCGATCCTTCAGTCCTGCTCTCGCACGCATAACCGCCTCAGAAACAGCCGTCACAGCCTCATCCTGTCCGACAATGCGCCCATGCAGTTTCTCATCCAAATGCAGGAGTTTCTCCCGCTCCCCCTGCATCAGGCGATCCACGGGAATACCCGTCCAGCGTGCTACAACAGCAGCAATTTCATCCTCTGTGACTGCACCGCTCATGAACGACTGCTCCGTACGCTGATTCATCTGTGCTACTTCCTGCTCCAACTTCGGCAGTTCGCCATATTGCAGCACCGCCAGGCGTTCCAGATCGTACTTGCGTTTGGCCTCATCGATCTGACGGCGCACCTCTTCCAGGCGTTCCTGCGCCTGCTTACCCTGCTGCATGCGTGCCTTATCTGCTTCCCAGCGCGCACGCATATCCTTGGTCGACTCATCCAGTCTGCGGATCTCATCGCTGATAACATTAAGACGCGCTTTGCTCTTTTCGTCAGTCTCCTTCTTGAGCGCTTCCCGCTCAATTTCAAGCTGCATCAGCTTACGCGTCGCTTCATCCAGTTCAGCAGGCATGGAGTCGATCTCCGTACGAATCATTGCAGCAGCTTCATCCATCAAATCAATCGCTTTATCCGGCAAAAACCGTTCGGAAATATAGCGGTCAGAAAGTGTTGCCGCCGCAATCAGCGCGCCATCGGTAATTCGCACACCATGATGGATCTCAAATTTTTCTTTAATACCACGCAGAATGGAGATCGTATCCTCCACCGTAGGCGGTTCCACAATAACCGTCTGGAACCGGCGTTCCAGCGCAGCATCCTTTTCAATGTGCTTGCGATATTCATCCAGCGTAGTGGCGCCGATCATATGCAGCTGTCCGCGTGCCAGCATGGGTTTGAGAAGGTTTCCTGCATCCATTGCGCCCTCGGTAGCACCGGCACCGACAATCGTGTGCAATTCATCAATAAACAGCAAAATTTTGCCGTCGGAATTGCCAATTTCCTCCAAAACAGCCTTCAGCCGCTCTTCAAACTCACCGCGATATTTCGCACCGGCAACCAGCGCGCCCATATCGAGTGAGAAAATCGTCTTGTCAAGCAGGCCATCCGGTACATCGCCGCGTACAATGCGTTGTGCTATCCCTTCCACGACAGCAGTTTTACCTACGCCCGGTTCCCCAATCAATACGGGGTTATTTTTCGTACGGCGCGACAAAATGCGAATCACACGGCGAATCTCCGAATCGCGGCCAATCACGGGGTCCAGTTTTCCGGAACGTGCCATTTCAGTCAGATCATATCCGTACTTTTTCAGAACATCATATGTTTCTTCAGGATTATCGCTGGTAATGCGGCGATTATTGCGCACCTTGGACAATGCCTGCATGAAGTTTTCCCGCGTTATCCCATGATCCTTCAGCCAGGCTCCCGTTTTTTTATCTTCCAGCATCGCAAGATAAAAATGTTCTGTCCCGATGTACTCGTCGGAAAAAC
>JAHZHV010000105.1:0-1530 GCA_019420085.1 Christensenella sp. | reverse complement strand
TGCGCGCACCAAAACCTGACCAAGCGCTCGCGATACCGACGGCGCGCTGCCGCCCGAACTGATGCGCGGCATACGCAGCAATTCCTGCTCTACCTGTGAAGCAAGCCGTGCCGGATCAACACCAATCCCAGTCAAAAGCTGCGGAATGAGCCCATCCTGCTGCTGCAAAAGTGCCAAATGAAGATGCTGTATATCCAATTCGGGATGGCCATATTCAAGGGCCAACGCCTGTGCTGCATTGAGCGCCTGCGCCGCTTTCTGCGTCCAGTTGTTCATTTCCATATCCTTCACCATTCCTTCCCGCCGCAATATTGCGGCAGTATCGGGAAAATCATTGTCTTTGACTTTCCTTGACTTTAATATACGCGACGTTTTACGCTTTGTCAATCGCTTCTGCAAAAATTTTTAAAAATTTATGCGTCACTGAAAACAAGGATGAACCACTTTTCGATTCTTTATGCCAAAATAAAAAAGCCTGTGCAATAACCGTGTTACGCACAGGCAAAAATTTGATATGAGACGGATCTGTAAGCCGAGTTTTGTCTTAAACGGTCATCTATCTAGGCCGGCTGTTACCAGACGGCTCAAGCGATTATTAGGGAATACGACGGGCCGCCGCAATCTCCCAGCAATCTTGCTCCGGATGGGGTTTACAGGACGGACAAGTCGCCAAGCCGTCGGTGAGCTCTTACCTCGCCTTTCCACCCTTACATGCCCAAGGCATGCGGTATATCTCTGTTGCACTTTCCCTGGAGTCGCCTCCGCCGGGTGTTATCCGGCACCCTGCCCTATGGAGCTCGGACTTTCCTCGTGACATCGCTGCCCCGCGACCGTTCGGTCCGCTCATATCAAAATCTTTAATCTTCCAGATATAGAATACGGCCGCAGTTTTCACATTCGACGATACCGCCGGTGGCTTTTGCGCGGCTCAAGACAAACTGCGCAATCTGCATATTACATCCCGCACATTGAGACGAAATAACCTTTGCCAGCGGATTCGGACGGCGTCCCTTGATGTTTTTATAGCGCGCAAGCAACTTTGCGTCAATCTTCTTGCCCATTTCATCACGTTTCTGACGAAGCGGCTGTGTTTGCTGTGCAAGAAGTGCCAGCTGCTCATCATACTTGCTCTTGAGCGCAGGATACTCTTTTTTGGCACGTGCAATTCCGACACGCATTTCCTCCAGCTGTTTTGTCTGTGCTCGCAGCTGCTCACTCAAACGCGTCAATTCCCGTTCGCGCCGCGCCATGGTATCGGCCCATTGCACCGATTTTTGCCGCAGCTGTGTCATCTGTTCACGCGTCAGTTCCTGCATCGGCGTCTGCTGTGCCTGGTCATACTCCTGTGCAGATTGTACGCATTCGCGTGCGACGATCTCCAGCTTATTGGAGATTTCCTGTGCCTCACCCTCCATACGGGCGATATTGGCCTGCTGTTCCTTTAAGTAGGCAACGGATCTTGCCAAACGCTGCCGAAGCTGCGAGCTGCGCAGTACATTTTCCATCTTATCAATTTCAAGATCGACAAGC
>JAHZHV010000104.1 GCA_019420085.1 Christensenella sp. | reverse complement strand
CCAGCCGGCAATTTCAACGGGCATATCTGCTACCACGGTGCCCGGAGAAGCACCATTGTCAAAGGCAGGTCCATATACGGCAATCGGTTTGATTGTCGAACCGATCGGCATGCTGCTTTGATAGGCGCGATTTAGCTGTTTTTGTGCCGTGGGAGCAGTGCGGCCGCCAACAATGGCTTTCATTTGGCCGGTATTATGATCCAGCACGACAACGGCAACCTGCGGCTGGACGATTTCCACAACTGTGCCGTCCGGGTTTTGTGTAGAAATTACATTATCCGCAGAGGAAGCAAGTCGGGGCCAGGCAGTATAGCTGTAAACAATTTGTTCAGTCTGTTTCTGCATGGCGCTGTTGACGGTCAGGTAAATATTGTACCCGCCGGTTCGAAGCTCCATTTCACACTTATCGCGGTTTGCTGTGGTATCCTCCAGATTGTTTTGCTGGAGCATAAATGTTACCACGTCATTGACGGCGTACTCGACAAAGTACATCATTTCGTACAAATCGGCGCCCTGAGAGTCTTCTAATACGACAACTTCTTCCTCGAGTGCAGCCTCATACTCTTCCTTTGTAATGAAGTCGCAGGCATACATACGGTAAAGAACCGTGTCAGTGCGTTCGTTGGTACGTTCCGGCTTGTTGCGATCGTAGAAATTCAAACGTGGATTCAGCTGCCACGGATTCTGCGTGATACCGGCAAGCATTGCGCATTCACGCAATGTAAGTTCGCTCAAATCCTTGCCGAAGTAATCGTATGCTGCGGCTTTGACGCCGTAGTTGGAACCGCCAAGTGCGATGGTGTTCAAATACGCAGTCAAGATTTCTTCTTTACTATAGATGCGTTCCAGCTGCAGTGCCAGATACGCTTCCTGAATTTTACGTTTGTAGGATCGTTCGCTGGAAAGAATACGCTGCTTGATCAGCTGCTGTGTAATCGTCGAACCACCCTGAACGCTGTCACTGGTAAAGTTCTGAAAGAACACACCGATCAGGCGCTTCAGGTCCACACCTTTATGTGTCCAAAAGCGTGAGTCTTCAATGGCAACAAAAGCGTTCATCAAATTCTCAGGAATTTCATCATAAGTTGCCATAATACGATTTTCGATCGAGGCAAACGTTGTGATTAATTCCCCGTTTTCATCGTAAATAAAGCTGGTCTGATCCTGATCCATGATGACCGACACATCCAGCGTCTTTGTCGTTTCGGTATAGGCTTTGGCAATACCCATGACAGCGCCTGCGGCAGCGAAACAGAAAAAGATCGCTACAGCAAGATACATGGTCAGTGTCGTTAGAATGACCGAGATCAGAAAATTAGGCCGCTTGGTACGTTTATGGAAAAACGAAGGCAGCGCGCCTGATGCGGGGTTGGTAGAGGAGGCATCAAGTGTCTGCAATGTCGGTGCGCCTGCAATCGTGTTATTGCGCCGCACAAGCGGTGCGTCCTGTGACGCAGACGACGCGCTCAGAGCAGCAGCATCCTGAGCCTCATCCTCCTTTTTAAAGAATCTGGAAAAAAAGCCCTTTGCGGACGACCAGACTTCTTTGGCTTTGCCGCTTAAATTGTTCCACAAATCTTTCATGGGTGAAGCGGTAACCTCCTTGGCGTAGTTTCGCGGACAGCACATTGCTGTGCCATCGTAAAAGGTTGTGGTTCTGATTATAGCACAACTGCGCGCATTGTGTCGTTGGAATTTATCAAGACTTTGTGACGATTGAAGTGTGATGCGCATATTGACGTGCCTACCGCCGTTACGGTATGATCGCAGCGGGAGCGCGGCGATGTTAAAACATTGCCGCGGATGGTAATGTCCGCATAATTTGCTGAACATTTACAGGTTTGCCAACAGGCAAGTGGATTCCTTGTCATTTGTTTTTTTGGATGGAATGATGTGGTGCAGCTTTATAACTGAAAAAAGATTTTTCTTATAAGCGTTTTGATATACGTATTGATGGTGCTTGTCTGATTTGCCGTGTTATGTGCAGCAGGCAGAACATATACGGCGCGTCGGTTTTGTGATAAAATAAAAACGGTTGTCCGTGCGACTGCCGTATGAAGGGGTTAACCCGGGGAAAAGGAGCAGAAAACTTTTATGTTGCCTTATATTACAATTGGAAAAATTCAATTGCCTATGTATGGTATTTGCATTCTTACAGGCGCGGTGCTGGCGATGCTGCTTGCATTGCGGCGTGCAAAACGTACGCGCATTCAGTCGGATGACCTGCTCTACAGTGTTTGCTATACGGTCATTGGGGCGATGCTTGGCGCAAAAATTTTGTATGTCATAACCGCATGGGATACTGTTGTGGCAAATGCCGATTATTATTTTGGAAGCTTTGCGGGTTTCCGCGAGTTTTTCGGCTATGGCTTTGTGTTTTATGGTGGCTTAATTGGCGGCCTTATCGTATTTATTCCTTATTGTGTGCGGCATAAGCTTGATCTTGGCGATATGATTGCGCTGATCATTCCGTGTGTACCGCTGGTTCATGCAATTGGACGGATTGGTTGTTTCTGTGCCGGATGCTGCTACGGTAT
>JAHZHV010000103.1 GCA_019420085.1 Christensenella sp. | reverse complement strand
GAAGCAGCAGGTACGACATATCCGCCCGGGCACATGCAGAACGTATACACGCGGGCACCGCTTGGCGTGATGCAGTTCATTTTATAGTCTGCCGGCGGCAGCAATGCCGCCACGCTTCCGTATTGCATTTCATTCAGCCAATGCTGTGCATGTTCAATCCGCACGCCCATAGAGAACGCCTTCTTTTCGAGCGGAACATTACAATCGTACAGCATTGTAAACGTATCACGGGCACTGTGACCAGTTGACAATACAACCGTACCGCTTTCTATTGTATACTTTTCTTGCGTTTTTACATTGGTGCCGTGAATTAGGTTTACATTTCTTTTCTTTATTGTAAACCCATCAAAGCGATGCGAAAACATCACTTCACCGCCGCAGGCAATGATTTCTTCACGCATTCGCTGGACAATATGAATCAACGCATCCGTTCCAATATGCGGCTTGGCGTCATATAAAATACTTTCATCCGCACCAAATCGAACAAAAGTCTGCAGCACAAACGGAATTCGCTCATTTTTCACACCAGTGGTCAGCTTTCCGTCCGAAAATGTACCGGCGCCGCCCTCGCCAAATTGAATGTTGCATTCCGGATCCAGGATGCCTTCCCTTTTCAGCCGTTCCACGCGAAGGCGCCGTGTTTCGGCATCACATCCGCGTTCCAAAACAATGGGACATAACCCAGCTTTTGCAAGAACCAGCGCGCAAAACATTCCTGCCGGTCCAAATCCTACGACGACAGGACGCGTCTTCCCTTTTTGCTTTGCCTTTGCAGGTATATACGAAGTTACAGGCGCAATCGTTATTTTATCGCTTTTTACCTGGCGCAGCACTGCCGATTCGTCTATATTTAATGTAACATCGACGCTGTAGATCAGACAGACAGCGTTTTTCTTGCGTGCGTCAATCGCGCGTTTCACGGTATGCAGTTGTACAATGCTCTTTGCATTGACATGAAGCGCTTTGGCGGCAGCACGCTGCAGTGCCTGTGCGTCATGGCCCGGCATCAACTTCAAATCCCGAATTCGTATCATACAACACCATCCTCCTGCCCTGCCGCATTCACACCTGCAACATAGCCTGATGACCATGCCCACTGCAAATTATATCCGCCGCA
The DNA here is from genome assembly GCA_019420085.1 of Christensenella sp. GTDB lineage: Bacteria > Bacillota > Clostridia > Christensenellales > Maliibacteriaceae > RGIG9107. Next base: position 2,714 of record JAHZHV010000103.1, on the reverse strand, counting down.
GTCACCATCGACGTTCAAGACCTCTCCTGCGGCATACAAACCGGGACAAAGCGTGCTTTGCAGTGTATCGGTAAACGCCGCGCAGCTGATACCTCCCGCCGTAACTTGCGCTTCCGCAAAATCGGCTGTTCCATGCAGCGCAAGCCTGAAATGATGCGTTGTATCGGTTAATTGCTTCAATTGTCTTTTTCCCAAAGCGCCGCAGGGTAATTCTCCCGCAATACCTACGCTGCGCACCAGCATCTGCCCCAACCGATGGTGCAGTAACCCTGTAAAAATCTGATGACAGGCCAACTCCGGAGCCGAAGATTTTCGCGCCTGCAGATAAGAAAACAATGCATCATCCGGCAGAATTCTGCAAAGATCCAATTCCACACAATCCGCAGAGGCATCTACGGAAGCCGCGCGGGATACTTCAAATGCAGCGGGTCCACTGATGCCGTTGTCTGTAAATTGAATTTCACCGCAGCTTTCCGCCAATTTGTTTTCTGCGTGCAAAATCTGAATGCGGGCATCCGTACGAATCCCCTTTAATGCGCGGGGATATGCAGGATCAGTGCGAAGCTTTACCAGCGAAGGATGTAAGCCAATCTTTTTATGACCGAATTGTTCCAGAATCCGATATCCATCGTTTGAACCGCCAAGTTTTGCGCAAGCAAGTCCGCCGGCACAGATAATCAGTCTGTCAGCCAGCATGGTGCGGCTTTGCTCCTGTTCGGTTTGCAGTGAAAGAATGAATTCGCTTTTTTTCCGTTTCGCCTGCATCAGGCGCGTATCGCACAGCAGCGTAATACCGTATAAGTCAAGCTGCAATCGCAAGACATCCAATACGCTGTTGGCTCGATCGCTAAACGGATAAATTCGTCCGTTTGTCTCACAAACAGTCTGCAGCCCCATTTTTTCAAACAAAGCAAGCGTTTGTTGTTGATCAAATTGCTTGAAAACCCTCTCGGCAAAGGAAACATCACCGTGATATGATTGTAAACTTACGTATTGATTTGTCAAATTACAACGTCCGTTTCCTGTAGCAAGCAGCTTCTTTCCAGCTCGGGCCTGTCGTTCCAACAGAACGATCTGTGCCTGCGGATTGGTTTGCGCCGCGGCAATTGCCGCCATCATGCCGGATGCGCCTGCACCAACAATTGCGATACGCAAAGCGTGTTCCTCCGTTTCAAAATGCAGTTCATTATAGCATAAAACAGGTTATTTGCCCACAGGACATAGAAAAGGCGCGGAGATATCTCCCCACGCCTTTTTGCAGTAGCCGCATTTTTAAGGTTATTTCATCAAAGAACAAACCAAGTCGGAATATGCCGCCGGATCCTCCAGTGGAAGCTCCGCGATCAGCAATGCCTGACAATACAGAAGCTGCGCATATTTTCCGGCAAGTTCGCGATCCCCTTGATCAAAAGCCGTTTTGAGTGCAATGAATGCATCACTTTCCGGATTGAGCTCCAGAACGCGTTCAGCTTCCATGCCCGGCACCGTATTGCCGCGGCGCTTCATATATTTTTCCATTTCAATGCTGAGCATGCCGTCTGTTGTCATGCACACAGCATGTGAACGCAGAATTCTGGAGATGCGTGCTTCCTTGATTTTGTCGCCAAGCGTTTCCTTGACAAAATCCAGCAAGGCGCGATTCTCCTGCGTTTTTTCTTCCGCAGCTTTCTTTTCCTCTTCGCTCTGCTCCAACGCATCTTCATCATTGACGTTCTTAAATGCAACGCCATCATGATTTTCAAGCACCTGAATGACGAACTCATCCACCTCATCTGTCAGATACAGCACTTCAAATCCATTGTGTAAAATACGCTCAGCCTGCGGAAGGCGCGCGATACGTTCCGCGGATTCACCCGCAGCGTAATAAATATATTTTTGATCTTCCTTCATCCGCGCCTTGTAATCAGCAAGCGTCGTCAGTTTGTTCTCATGGGAAGAAACAAACATGACAAGATCGCGCAGCTTGTCTTTATTTGCGCCGTAATCTCCAACAACGCCGTACTTGATCTGCGTATCAAATGCATGCCAGAACTGTTCATACTTGTCCGGTTCGTCCTTCTGCATGCGCAGCAGTTCACTCTTAATGCGTTTTTCAACATTCGTAGCAATGACTTTCAGTTGCCGTGTATGCTGCAGCATTTCACGGGAAATATTCAAAGACACATCCGGCGTATCGACAACACCTTTGACGAAGCTGAAATAATCCGGAAGCAGTTCCGCACACTTATCCATAATCATCACGCCCGAGGAATACAGCTGTAAGCCCTTTTCATATTCCCGCGTGTAATAGTCGTATGGTGTGCGTCCCGGAATAAACAGCAGTGCACGGAACGATACCGCGCCCTCTGCATTGACGCTGATCGTGGCAAGCGGCTTTTCGTAATCGGAAAACTTGTCCGTGTAAAATTCGTCGTACTCCTCCTGTTTGACATCCTTTTTATTGCGCTGCCAAAGAGGAACCATGGAGTTCAGCGTCTCCCACGCAGTATACTCTTCCCATTCCGGCGTATAGTCTTCCCCGGCATCGGCGGGACGTTCCTTCATACGCGAACGATTCATCAGCATCCGGATGGGATAGCGGATGTAATCCGAATACTTCTTGACAATGGCTGCAATGTGATTCTGCTCGACATATTGGGAATACGATTCTTCATCCGTATCAGCCTTAATATGCATGATGACATCCGTACCAACGGTGTCCCGTTCACAGGGGG
>JAHZHV010000102.1 GCA_019420085.1 Christensenella sp. | reverse complement strand
TCGTTCGTCTCTTCCACTGTACAGTTTTCAAGGATCACTCGCCGCCCCGTTTCAGTGGGGCGACTTGTATAGGATAGCAAATACGCACTATTCTGTCAAGGCGTTTTTTCCGTTTTTTTGAAAAAACTTTCTTCTTCTCTGAAATGATACACCCTGCCCGACCACATCTGACACGCCATGACATTGACAGTCGATCTGCTTGTCTATATAATAAGGTTTTGATAAGATCATTTACACAAAAGGAGATTCTTATGAACAACTGTGTCCGTACCCGTTTTGCGCCAAGTCCGACCGGTTATCTGCATATCGGCGGCTTGCGTACAGCGCTTTATACCTGGTTATACGCCAAAAAAGCCGGTGGAAAGTTTATTTTGCGCATTGAAGATACGGATCAGGAACGTCTGGTAGAAGGCGCCACGGAATTGATTTATAAATCCCTGCGTCTTGCCGGACTAACGTATGACGAGGGCCCCGATGTCGGGGGGGACTTTGGTCCTTATATTCAGACACAGCGCCGCGACATCTATAAACAATATGCCTGGGAGCTTGTACGTCGCGGCGGCGCATATGTGTGCTTCTGCACCAAGGAGCGACTTGACGATCTTCGCGCGGCATGTGAAGCGCGCGGTGAAACATTTAAATACGACCGCCATTGTGCGAGCCTTTCCGCAGAAGAAGTACAGCGCCGCATCGATGCCGGCGAACCCTATGTCATCCGCCAGAAAATGCCGCAAAACGGTACGGATACCTATGACGATGTGGTTTTTGGCCGTATTAGCATTGATTATGCAACGCTGGATGATACGATTCTGCTCAAAAGCGACGGCCTGCCCACCTACAATTTTGCCAATGTCGTCGACGATCATCTGATGGGCATTACCGACGTCATCCGCGGGGAAGAATATCTGTCCTCTACACCGAAATACAACGCATTGTACGACAGTTTTGGCTGGGAGCGTCCGCGTTATATCCATGTGCCGCCGGTCATGAAGGATCAAAAGCGCAAGCTTTCCAAGCGCTATGGAGATCCGTCCTTTGAAGATCTGCTGCAGCAGGGCTATTTGAAAGATGCCATCGTCAATTACATTGCGCTTCTTGGCTGGAATCCCGGCGATGACCGTGAGATGTTCACATTGGAAGAGCTCATCGATGCTTTTGACGTCAAAGGACTTTCCAAATCACCGTCGATCTTTGACCTGGCAAAACTGCGTTGGTTTAATGCCGCTTATATCCGAAAGCTGACGCCGCAGGCATGGAAGCAAACGCTCCTTCCCGTTTTGTCCCAGTGTCTGGATGTCAATGCCATCGATGCAGACGTCCTGTGCCGTGTTCTGCAGCCGCGCGTGGAAGTGCTCAGCGAAGTACCGGATATGATTGACTACATCATTCGCATGCCCGATGACTTTGACAGCAGTCTGTATACCAATAAAAAAATGAAGACAACCCCCGAACAGGCCGCGGAAGTTCTGCCCCGCATTCTGCAATGCTATGAAGCGCTTCCCGTTTGGTCGGAAGAGGCATTACTGGATGGTCTGAAGAATCTTGTACAAGAGTTGGGTGTGAAAAACGGACAGGTGTATTGGCCTGCACGTATTGCCATCACCGGCCGCATGTCCACCGCCGGCGGCGCGACGGAAATCGCAGCGATTTTAGGTCGGGAGGAGACGCTCCGGCGTCTACGCGATTCTATCGCGCGTCTTGCGCACTAATCCGCCGTCACAACCGCATATGCGGCTGATTTTGCAAAAGTCCGACTTCTATGTATATCGTCGGGCTTTTGCATTTCATTTGTAAACCTTATCGCCGCTCTTTTTCGCGTGCGATGGAATAAAAGGGGGAATTTTTTTGGAAAACCACTTTGAACGCGACCTGTCGCAGGGCAACGTCGCGCGCCAGCTGCTGATCTTTGCATGGCCGTTCATCCTGTCGAACCTGATTCAGGCACTGTACAACGTCGCCGACATGATTATCGTCGGCAACTTCTGCGGCGCCGCAAGCATGTCCGGCGTCAACATCGGCGGTCAGGTCACGCTGCTTCTGACCAACATGGTCGTCGGTCTTTCCGTCGGCGGCACCGTTCTGATCGGGCAGTTTAAAGGCCGCAATGACAAGGAATCCATG
>JAHZHV010000101.1:2798-3938 GCA_019420085.1 Christensenella sp. | reverse complement strand
GGCGCGTACGGGGAGGAACCACGCGGCGATCGCCGGCGGATCAAAGCAAAAAGGGAACCGTCTCGGGACGGGGACGGCGCACGGCATTGGCAAAAAAGGGCGATTGCGGATCGCGCGGCGGCTTATGTGCCGTAAAAAGCGATGATGCAGGAAAAGGGGTGATTGCGGCGGGGAAAACCGCGCGTTTTCCTGTTTTTGCACGCAGGATGGCGTTTTGCGGGCGCTTTGCGCGCATTTTGCGTACGATGCACGCCGCGCGTTCGACAATGCGCGCGCGCAGGATGCGGCACAATGGTTGCACAATACGGACGAATCCGTATGGAGGTGTTTTACATACATGCAGCGTCTTGCACAATGGAAGGGAAAATGGAATGCGGCCAGGCGGCAGTTAAGCGGCCCGCTTTTGCTGCGGCAGGGCGCCGGCGCGGCGATCGGCGCGCTGTGCGCGTCGCTGCCGCTTGCCTATGCGCCGGTGACGCTGTGCGTACCCATGTGCGTGACGCTGGTTTTGCACGGCGTATACGCGCCGCTTTGCTTTGCGGCGACGGTCATCGCGCGTCTTTGCACCGGCGCGCTTTGCGGCGACGCGATGCTGTGGTACGACGCCGCGGCCATTGCGCTTGCCTGCATCGGCGCGTATATCGTGCAGCGCGTGCAGAAGCTGGACAACCTCTACATTGCCGCGGGCGTGGCGGCGGCGGCACTTGTGCTGTCGCGCGTGTTCGCCGTGCGGCTGCTTGCACTTGACTGGATTGTGCTTGCCGTCCAGGCGGCGGTATGTTTTTTAGTCTATCCCGTCTTTTCCACGGCCCTGCTGGTCGTCGGCGCGCCGCGCGCGCGGCGGATCCTGTCGCAGGAGGAGACGCTGTGCGTGTGTCTTACGGCGGCGATTCTTCTTGCAGGCGCCGCGCCGATTCGCGTTTTCGGCGTATCGATTGCGGCGGTCGCGTCGTATTTTGCCATCCTGCTTGCCGCATCCAGCGCAGGCGTGGGGCTTGCGGCCGGCTGCGCGGCGGTGATGGGCACGGCGCTTGCCGCGGGGCTTGGCGGACAGTGGATGATCATTGCCAACGTCACCGTCTGTGCCGTCATCTGCAGCGTCTTTCGCAAAATGGGCCGATGGGCCTGTGCGCTTTCGTT
>JAHZHV010000101.1:0-2730 GCA_019420085.1 Christensenella sp. | reverse complement strand
GCTGTGCTGACGCTTGCGGTCAACGGCTCGACGCAGATTATCCTGCATCTGAAAGAGACCGTTCCGGCGTGCATCGTGTTTTTGTGTCTGCCCGCGCGCATCCTGCACGAATGCGCCGCGCTGGCGGATCGCACCATGCGCCGGCAGGACGACACAAGCCGCACGCTGCGGCGCGTGCAGGAGAATGTGCATGCGCGCCTGTGCGGCGTTTCGGATGTGTTTTCCCAGATGGCGTCGTGCTTTGACGGGGTGCAGACGGCGCAGGAATCGACGGCGCAGACGCATACATTGCAGATGATGCAGCGCGTCTATTCGCAGGTGTGCACGCAATGCGCGCTTTGCAACATGTGCTGGAAGCGCGACTATGACGCCACCTACGAGGCGATGTACGAGGCGCTTGAAACGGCGCGCGAAAACGGACGCTTCGACGCGCGGCAGATGCAGGGGGACTTTGCGCGGCGCTGCATGAAGCGGGCGCAGCTTATTCAGTGCATCCATACCGCGGCGGGCATGTATATCCTGCAAAGCAGGTGGCAGCGGCGCATGGACGAAAGCCGCCTGCTTGTGGCGCAGCAGCTTGCGGGCGTGTCGGACGTCATGCGGCAGATGGCCGACGATCTGCAGCTTGACGCCTGCTTTGACGGCGGCGCGGAACGCGACATTCGCGTCAGTCTCGACCGCTATGGCATTGAGGCCGCCGGGGATATCAGCGTCTGGAAGAATGCCGACGGCTACGGTGTGCGCGTCAGCTTTGACCGGTGCGCCGATCGCGCGGCCTGCCTGCAGGCGGGCGCGCAGGCAATTTCCGATGCGCTTGGCTGCCGCATGCGTCTGGTCGCAGAGTCGGTGCAGGAAACGGGCGGCGGCTGCGTCTGCACCTATGCCCAGAGCGTCGCCTACGACGTGCGCTTCGGGTATGCGCAGCGCTGCGCCGACGGGGAAACGGTCAGCGGCGACAGCTGTGTCGTGACGAAAATCGATCTTTCCCATCGCCTGCTTGCCGTATGCGACGGCATGGGCAACGGCGTGCAGGCGCATGCGGAAAGCAGCGCCGCGGCGGGGCTGATCGCCAATTTCTACCGGGCGGGCTTTGCGCGCGAGGCGGCGCTTCGCGCGGTGAACCGCCTGCTTTTGCTGCGCTCGGGCGAGGAGATGTATTCCACGGTCGATCTTTGCGTTTTTGACTGTGCCCAGGGCGCGTGTCAGTGGACCAAGATCGCCGCCGCGCCCGGCCTGCTGCGCAAAAACGGGCGCATACACCTTGTTCAGACCGAGGCGCTGCCCATGGGCGTTGCCGATACGGACGTGCCGGATGCGCTGACGTTCCAGCTGCACGAAGGCGACGGCGTGCTGCTTTTCTCCGACGGTGTGACGGACGCGGTCGGGGAGGCCGCGCTTGTTTCGCTGTGCGACGCGCTTTGGCACGACTGCGGGGCGGACGCCCAGGCGCTGTGCGACGCCGTGCTGGAGGCCGCGCTTGCCTGCGGCGGCGGCGCGGCGGCGGACGACATGAGCGTCGCGGCAGGCATCCTCATGCGCAGCTAAAAGGGCGAAAAAAAACGGGCGGCCGGTCTTTTTTAGCAGTGGCTTTGCGGCGGCGTAAAAAAAGGGGGGAAAACGCGCCGCGTGCAATGCGGGGAAGAAAACACGAAAAAAGAATGGGGACGCAGCCTGAAAAAGCAGACGTGCGTCCTGCATTTGTCATATGCAAAAAAAAGCGCGTCATGCGCGCCGTATGAATCGTGAATGAACATGGAAGGTTCCGAAAAAGACGCCGTCCCGTTTGCAGACGGCGTCTTTCCATGTTCGGCGTTTGTACAGGGACGCCGGCGCCGCTTTTTTCATGGGCGCATGTTTTTGCGGATTGAACGCGGCGTTGGAAACGCCTTATGTTTGGAATGGGGGGGGAATCCATCGTAATTACGGGAACGGTGCGCTGACGGCAGAAACAAATGTTAAAAAATAGTTTACAAAGAATTTGTGATTGTGCTATAATCGGCCACGGATTTTGGGGAGGGTGGTGAACGGCTGGTAAAGCGGATTTGACACAAATAAAGGGATTTAAGGGGCGTGTGCCGCGAGATGTTTTGTGCCTTTTTGCGCGCGACAGCGGCTGCAGATTTTCACGGAAGAATTTGATCTGCCAACTTTGTAGAACACGGAAATTTGATGACAGAAAGGAAAATAAACATGAAAAAAACATATTTTGTCCGTGATGCTGGTACTGTGCCTTGTGCTTTCTTTGGCTGCCTGCGGTGCGGATGATGCCGCCAGGCAAGAGGACGCTGCGCCCAGCCAGAGCGCGACGACGTCCGAGACAGAGACGGAGACCGAGCCGTCGGAAACCGCTTCCGAACCGGCTGAGACCACATCCGACAACAACAGCGCGCTTCCGACCCTGGAAGAGTATTTTGAGATGGACGAAATGCAGGATGTGCTGGCCGATGTCCAGGAGATCTATGCGGAACAGGGCATTACCGCTTCGATGTATGCCGAGGGCGACGAGCTGCATTATGACTTCAAGATGGACAATCTTTCCACGACAGAAGAACAGCGCGCCATGATGGCTGAGTCTTTGAAGTCCACCACCGGCGCAAGCGCCGAGACGTACACCAGCGTTCTTGAGTCCACGAAGGCGTTTATTTCCAACGAGAAGCTTGTGATCGTCGTCACCTTCTACGATGCGGACGGCAACGAAGTGAAGGTCGAGAAATTCAGCGTCGAAACGTA
>JAHZHV010000100.1 GCA_019420085.1 Christensenella sp. | reverse complement strand
ATCTTGCCCGATGGTGTAGGATAAAAGACATTCCGATGAAAAAAACAACGGAACAGCATCTGAATATTTTTGGAAAGTGGGGAATTGGCATGACTAGCGTAGCGATCGCACAGCTGTATCGGGATCCCGAAGCGTATGCGGATCAGGACATTTGCGTCAATGGATGGATTCGCACGTCCAGATTCAGCAATAATCTTGGGTTTATCGAACTGAATGACGGGACGAATTTCCGTAATCTTCAGCTGGTTTGCGACGGCGCGTCGTTTGGGCAATTTGATACCGTATCCAAATACGGCGTGGGCAGTGCGCTTGTTGTGCGCGGTCGCTTTGTGCTGACACCGCAGGCAAAGCAGCCTTTTGAGCTGCATGTAACGGATGTAAGTCTTGAAGGGGCGAGTCCTGCGGATTATCCGCTGCAGAAAAAACGCCATTCTTTGGAATACCTGCGTACGATTGCGCATCTTCGTCCTCGTACAAATACTTTTTCCGCAGTATTTCGTGTGCGCTCCATTGCGGCAGATGCGATTCATCGCTTCTTCCAGGATCGTGGCTTCGTTTACGTGCATACACCGCTGATTACTGCCAGTGACTGTGAGGGCGCAGGGGAGATGTTCCAGGTTACGACACTGGATCTTGCCGATGTGCCGAAAAATGAAGATGGCAGTGTCGATTATCGACGTGACTTTTTTGGGACGCAGAGTAATTTAACAGTCAGTGGTCAGCTCAATGCTGAAATTTTCGCGCAGGCTTTTAGCCGCGTATATACCTTTGGGCCGACCTTCCGTGCGGAGAATTCCAATACGCCGCGTCATGCTGCGGAGTTCTGGATGATCGAACCGGAAATTGCATTTGCCGATCTTGTTGACGACATGGCGCTGGCTGAGGATATGGTCAAATACGTGATTTCCTATGTGCTGGAACGTGCGCCGCAGGAAATGCAGTTCTTCAATGATTTTATTGATAAAGGTCTGCTTGCACGTCTTGACAACATCGTTTCCAATGACTTTGCACGCGTGACGTATACCGAAGCGGTTGCATTGCTTGAGAAAAGCGGACGCCAGTTCCAGTATCCGG
>JAHZHV010000010.1 GCA_019420085.1 Christensenella sp. | reverse complement strand
AAAGGTCGTAGCGGGACAGATCCTCCTTGATCATCATGCGGTACATCGTCGGCGGCGCACAGAACGTCGTGATATTATACCGTGCAAACATCGGCAGGATATCCGCCGCATCGAAGCGGTCGAAATCGTAGGTAAAGACTGCGCCTTCGCACATCCACTGCCCATAGAGCTTACCCCACAGCGCCTTGCCCCAGCCGGTATCGGAGATCGTCAGATGCAGGCCGTCGGAACGGACATTGTGCCAGTAGCGTGCCGTGATAAAGTGTCCCAGGGCGTATTTGTAGTTGTGTGTCGCGATTTTGGGATACCCCGTCGTACCGGAAGTAAAAAACATCAGCATCGTATCGCTGCCGCAGGGCGTCTCATCCGTGCGGTCAAAATGACTGGAGAACATCGTGTACTCCGCGTCAAAATCACGCCATCCTTCCCGCTTGCCGCCGACCATCACACGAAGCTGGAGCGTCTTGCTGTTTTCCGCCGCCAGATCAACCTGATGCGCCGTATCGCCGTCTGCCGTGCAGAGAATCGCCTTGACGCCTGCGGCATCGAACCGGTAAGTAAAGTCATGTTCCAGCAGCTGATTTGTGGCGGGGATTGCGATTGCACCGATCTTGTGCAGCGCAAGGATCGAGAACCAGAACTGGTAATGCCGCTTGAGCACGAGCATCACGCGGTCGCCCTTTTTGATGCCCAGCGAACGGAAGTAGTTGGCACATTGATTCGACGCACGTTTCATATCACGGAAACTGAAGCGGCGCTCCACTTTATCGCGGGAGATATGCAGCATGGCAAGCTTATCCGGATTTTTATCCGCGATGGCATCAACCACGTCGTAGGCAAAATTGAACTTTTCCTCATCGGTAAAGTCAATCGCCTGCAGGCAGCCCTTTTCGTCTTCCGTAACATGAATAAACTTTTCAACCGCCAGCTTTTCAGACTGACGTGCCGTGACAACACTGTCACGTACAACCTGCTCATCAACCTTCTTATCGTCGGGCATGACAACAGCACAAAAGACACAATCCCGTCCATCGATGGCAATCATGCCGTGCGGTGTGGACGAATCATAATAGATGCTGTCCCCCTCTTCCAGCACTTCGACATGCTGTCCGACCTGCACTTTAAGCTTGCCGCTCAACACATAGTCAAACTCCTGGCCGGCGTGTGTCGTGGTATGGATGGGACGATTCTGCTGCTGCTCGCTGTATTCGTAGCGCACCCAATACGGCTGTGCAAGTTTATTGCGAAAGCGCGGCGCAAGGTTGCAGATTTCAATGCCATCTTCGCGAGCTGCGTAATTCGTCGCGCCGCGGCGCGTCACGGCATAGGAAGAAAGATTTGCGCTGCGGCCTTCCAGAATATCTGTCATACCGATCCCGAAAGCAAGCGCACACTTATGAATAAACGTAAACGGAAAATCCAGTTTTCCCGCCTCATACCGTGCGTATTCCTCCAGCGTCGTATCGGTACGGCGTGCCATCTCCTCCTGGGAAAAACCGGCAATTTCACGCATGTCCCGAATGCGGCAGGCAACCTCATACAGTTGACTTGCGGTATTGTTCGTATCCATCCTGTCAAATCCTCCTTGCAAAGTTGACTTCTCATTCCCTGAAAATCAGCCGTGCGCCGTCCCTGTGCAGAAGGGACGTTTCATCTTTCCGGCATTTCGCCAGAAAAAAACGGCTCGTCTCAAAGATGTTCTTTGAGACGAGCCGGAAACGTCGTTTACCTGCCCGCGGTACCACTCAAATTGCAACGGTCTTATTCCGTTGCCGCTCTTCGCGTTCCATCAAACGCTATGCCTTGACGCAGCAATCACGAAAGGCCCTACTTGCACGAAAGCGTGTGTTCAAACCTTCAGCTCAGAAGCGATGGGAACTGAACGTTCTGACTGCCGGCCTCACACCTTACGCCGACTCTCTGAAAAGCAGATCTCGTTCGTCCGTCTTCGTCACAGCTTTTGTATTCAGTTCTTGGACATCATAGCACAACAAACGCGCCGATGCAATCCCCTTTTTTCACATTTTTTGCCGTTTTGACGCATTACACGCCTTCGATGCCATAAACGCGGCAGGCATTGTCATGCAGAATCTGTGCCATATCCGTCTGCCGCAAATCCAATGCATGCAAAGCTTCCAGTTCTTTTCCCGGCACCCACATCGGGTAATCACTGCCGAACAGTACACGTGAGGAGCCATAACGCAGAATCAATTCCTTTGCCTGCTGCTGCGGCAGCGCGTACAACGATGAAGAACAGTCCACGACCAGATTGTCATAACCATGCAGGCGCCGCGCCGCTTCCTGCCAGATTGACCAGCCGCCAAGATGCGCGCCGACAACGCAGAGCGAGGGAAACTGTTCAAGTACGTGCGCGACGCGATTTGGATTGGAATAATCGTAGCGCTTGTCTCCCGTATGCACCAGCACCGGCATACGCCCGCTGCAAAGCTCATAAATCGGCATGCACCGCGGATCATCCACGGCAAAACGCTGAATATCCGGATGCAATTTTACCCCGTGCAGCCCCAACGAGACTAAAAGATCAAAGTCTGCCTGAATATCTTCGCTTAACGGATGCAGCGTACCAAGCCCTGTAAAGCGACCGCCGCTTTGCGCCACCGTCTCGGCAATAAACCGATTGATTGACTCCACCTGCGAAGGCTTTGTCGCACATGAGGAGATAACCGCGTGTGAAACCCCGCCTTCATCCATCAAAGAAAGCAGCGTTTCCGGCGTACCGTCCTGTGCCATTGGAATGGAATAAAATGCACCAATGCCTTCCACAGCCTTTTGTGCAATACGATGCGGATAAACATGGCAGTGGCTGTCAATCACATGCGTCATGCTCGATTCCTCCCTTTCGACCACGCATACCATCGGGTTGCGCGATGCATGCTATTGTAGCGCATCCTGTTCCCGGATTCCAGCCCTTACCGCCATTTTTATGCATATTTTTTCGTTTTTTAGTTGAAAATTTTTACAGATGCGACACATATCGCAGCGTCTTTTTCGCATTTGCCAATGCAGCGCGAAAAATTCTGCGAAGCGATGCATCCATCCACTGTTCCAGCAGAGAATCCTCCTGCATATACTTTCGTCCAAATTCTTCCAAATAAGAATCCCGTTGTACCCACGCTTTGTCCTGCTGCGAAACGGCCGAATCCTTTTTCGGATCGGTACTTTCTTGCTGCGTATTCCCCGGTACACATGCATACAGCAGAAAACTTACGCAAAGCAATACGGCGATCAGCCGTTTCATCGCTTCACTCCTTTTGTCTTTTTCTCTCTGATTCGGCATTATAGCCCGAATATGGGCAATTGTCAACATTCGGACATTCACATAGTCTGAAATCAGAACGGGAAGAAATGGTTGGGATGTCTTATGATCCGTTTTGAGAAACTTTGGATAACGCTCAAGGAGCGCAATATTTCACAATACCGTCTTGTGCGTGAATACGGCGTCAGCACAGGGCAGCTGGACCGTCTGCGCAAAAATGGAAACGTCAGCACATTTACGCTCAACCGCCTGTGTGAAATTCTGGACTGCCGCCTGGAAGACATCGCAGAGTACGTCCCGGACACGCAGCAGCGCTGAAACCACGCCGCCGCACATCTCTGTTATCATATCATATTCTTTGATATTTGAAAGAATCAATTTATTCCGCATATCCATTCATCAGCAGTACACCGGAGCAAGGCGCGCCTTGCTCCGGTGTGTTTATTTGCCAAAAAACCGATCAGCGCATTGGTTCGTACCGTTTCTATCACAGCGTCCGGTTCCTATGCAGTCAATCTTTCGTTTTTGACGCAGGGCAGCCGATTTATGCATGCTTTGTACAATCGCCCATTGTATTATTTTTTCGTTACAGGTCCGATTTTGCCGCACGCTGCAGCGCGGCGCCGACAAACCCCGCAAAAAGCGGATGCGGACGATTGGGACGGCTCTTAAACTCCGGGTGGTACTGCACACCGACAAAAAATGTACAATCCGCAAGTTCAATCGTCTCCACAAGGCGGCCGTCCGGAGATGTGCCCGCAAGCGTCATGCCCGCCTTTTCCAGTCGTTCGCGATAGACATTGTTGACTTCATAGCGGTGACGATGACGCTCACTGATCTGCGTGCAGCCATAGCAGGCGGCAAGCCTTGTTCCAGGCTGAATCCGGCACGGGTAGGCGCCAAGGCGGAGCGTGCCGCCCTTGTCCACACTGCTGCTTTGTCCCGGCATGAAATCAATGACTTTATTGGGACAGGTCTCATCAAACTCACCCGAGTTGGCGTCGGCAATCCCTGCCACATTCCTTGCAAATTCGATGACAGCGATCTGCATTCCCAGACAGATGCCAAGATACGGCACATGATGTTCCCGGGCATACTTTGCCGCACAGATCATGCCGTCAATGCCCCTGTCCCCAAATCCGCCGGGTACAATGATTCCGTCCAGCCTGCCAAATACCGTTTCCGGCTCCTCTGGCGCAATGCATTCCGAATCAATCCATTCAATCTGCACATGTGCGTTATGGGCATATCCTGCATGATGCAGCGCTTCCACAACGGACAGGTATGCATCATGCAAAGACGTATATTTTCCTACAAGTCCGATGCGTACACTGCCGCGGCAGTCATGAATGCGTTTGACCATCGCCTCCCATTCCGACAGATCCGGCGGCGGTGTTTGCAATTCCAGTTCCCGGCAGACAACCTGGGAAAAATTCGATTTTTCCAGCATCAGCGGCGCTTCATACAAATTCCCAAGCGTTCTGTTCTCAATGACGCAATCGGGCTTAACGTTGCAAAACATGGATATCTTGTGGAAAATCGACTCCTCCAGTGGCCTGTCACAACGCAGTACGATCATCCCGGGATGAATACCCATGGCCTGCAATTCCCGCACGGAATGCTGGGTGGGTTTGGACTTATGTTCCTGCGAACCGCTTAAAAACGGCACAAGCGTTACATGAATAAACAGGCTGTTTTCCTTCCCCACTTCCAGAGAAATCTGCCGAACCGCTTCCAGAAACGGCTGGGATTCAATATCGCCGATCGTACCGCCGATTTCCGTAATCACGACATCAGCGTCCGTCTGCTTTCCGACGCGATAGACAAATGCCTTGATTTCATCCGTAATATGCGGAATGACCTGTACGGTTGACCCCAAGTACTCGCCGCGGCGCTCCTTGTTCAACACATTCCAGTATACTTTGCCGGACGTAAGATTGGAAAATCGGTTCAAATCCTCATCGATAAAACGCTCATAATGCCCCAAATCCAGATCGGTCTCCGCACCGTCCTCGGTAACATATACTTCTCCGTGTTGATATGGACTCATCGTGCCGGGATCCACATTCATGTAAGGATCCAGCTTCTGCGCCGCCACCTTCAAGCCGCGCGCTTTGAGCAATCTTCCAAGAGAGGCCGCCGTAATTCCCTTTCCAAGTCCGGAAACGACGCCGCCTGTCACAAAAATATACTTTGTCATATTGAAAAAATCCTCATTTCATTTGGTTGTGCGCACAGCATCATTTGCCGCTGTCTCCATAGTTGGACAATACGCGGGCTGACGGATCAT
Organism: Christensenella sp.; assembly: GCA_019420085.1. GTDB lineage: Bacteria > Bacillota > Clostridia > Christensenellales > Maliibacteriaceae > RGIG9107. The sequence continues at coordinate 2,587 of JAHZHV010000010.1, read as the reverse complement.
CGACATTGCATCCTTCCCATTCGCGATTCGGCATCCAGAAATCGGCAATCATACGACCCTGTCCCGGATAATACTTTTCAAAGAGCTCCCGATACAGCAAAGATTCCTTTGTAAACGGTCTTGCATGCGTGTACAGCCGGCTGCACGCCAGAAACTGTTCATCCGTATAACTTTCCTGTGCATATGCCTTTAAATCGTCTACCATGGAATGTCCTACCGCATCGGAAAAAGCCGCTTTCTCACGCCACAGAATTTCATCGGGCAGATACCCCTGCCCCTCAAACGCATGCCGAAGCAGATACTTTCCCTTGTTGTAGCGATTCATCTTCAGCTGCGGATCCACCGCCATGACATACCGGACAAAATCCAGATCGCCGAAAGGCACCCTTGCTTCCAGCGCATTGGCGCTGATACATCTGTCCGCACGCAGCACATCATACATGTGCAGCTGACGGATGCGTTTTTGCGACTCCTGCTGAAACGCCTGGGCATTCGGCGCAAAGTCCGTATACTTGTAGCCAAACAGTTCGTCGGAGATCTCGCCCGTCAAAAGCACGCGCACATCCGTCGTTTCATGAATGGCTTTGCAGACAAGATACATGCCGATGCTTGCACGAATGGTCGTAATATCAAATGTTCCAAGTGTATAGATGACCTGCTCCAGGTTTTTGACCACATCCTCCGGGTCCATGATCACCTCCGTATGATCGCTGCCGATATATTGGGCAACCTGACGGGCATACTTCAGATCAATGGCATCTTCCCGCATACCGATCGCAAACGTTCGGATGGGTGTGCTGCTTTTTCGCGCCGCGATTGCGCACACAAGGGAGGAGTCCAGTCCGCCGGAGAGCAGGAAGCCTACCTTTGCATCGGCTACCAGACGCTTTTCCACACCGCAAATCAGCTTATCCCGGATTTTGTGGCATACGGTTTCCAGGTCATCATGCACAACATGATCCACATGCGCAATATCGCAATAGCATACGAATTTACCGTCTTTATAATAGTGTCCCGGCGGGAACGGCATAATGGTCTGCACCAGCGAAACAAGATTGCGCGGTTCGCTGGCAAACACGATCGTCCCTGCTGCATCGTATCCATAATACAGCGGACGAATGCCAATCGGATCGCGCGCCGCAATATACTGCCCTGTCTTTGCATCATACAAAATCAGCGCGTATTCCGCATCCAGCATGGCAAACATTTCCACACCGTATTTGCGATACAGCGGCAAAAGCACTTCGCAGTCCGAATCGCTTTGAAACGTATATTCGTCTTTCAGCTGTTCCCGAATCTTTTCAAAACCGTAGATCTCGCCATTGCAGACAAGATAGCTGCCGTCCAGGCAGAACGGCTGCATGCCTTCCGGATGCAATCCCATAATCGCAAGGCGATGAAATCCAAGCAATCCGTTGCCTGTATCTACAATCCTGCTGTCATCCGGCCCACGACAGATTGTTTTGCAAAATCCGCGTGCAAATGCTTCCACGGTAGCCGTCGTTCCACAATAACCCATCACAGAACACATACCGGTATCCTCCTGCTGTTATTTCAATCACACAATCCATCCACGCAGACTGGCGCCGCATATACGGCGCCGTCTCCGTTTCTTTTTTGTTGTATTATTTCCGGCGCCGCTTCTGCGCAGCGCCTTCACCCCGGCACGTCACACTCGCAAGATTACGCACAAAACCACTGTGGCAGGCAGCCGGTTGTATCGTCACTCCACATCCTGCAACGCATCATACCCCTGTTCACCGGTGCGAACCTTAACAACGTTCTCCACATCGTAGACAAAGATCTTTCCATCGCCGATATGGCCGGTATAAAGAACCTTTTTCGCAGTTTCAATAACGCTTGCCACAGGCACCTTGCTTACGACAATATCCACCTGAATCTTTGGCAGCAGCGTCGCCTCAATCGGAACACCGCGATAGTATTCCTGTCTTCCCTTCTGCTGTCCGCAGCCAAGAACATGGGAAACGGTCATGCCTGTAATTCCAATCTGCATCATCGCCGTCTTTAATGCTTCCAGGCGCGACTCCTTGCAGATGATTTCAACCTTTGTCATCTTGGGCGCACCGCTGCGCGCCGCAGGCACCTGCTGCACCGGTATTGTCTGCGCAATCGGCGTTTCATTCGCCATCACAGCAGCACTTGTATCACCATAGTCCAAACTTTCCACTGCCGGAACAAAATCAGGATATGCACGGTTTCCATGCTCGCCGATATCAAGTCCGGCAATCTCTTCCTCCACAGAAACACGAATCCCAACGGTCTTTTTCAAGAGGAACCAGACAACAGAAGACGTCGCAAATACAAACACACCAACTGCCGCAATACCTGCAAACTGTGTTCCAAGCAAACTCCAGTCGCCGCCATAAAACAGTCCGTTCACCCGAGACAGAGATGTCACACCAGCTTTGGCAAACAAACCAACACAGATTGTGCCAAACACACCACAGCCAAGATGGACAGACGTCGCACCGACCGGATCATCCACACCGATGCGATCAAAAAACATGACGGCAAATACAACGAAGATACCCGCAAGCGCACCAATTATGAGTGAAGCATCAATGCC
>JAHZHV010000001.1 GCA_019420085.1 Christensenella sp. | reverse complement strand
AACCGCAGCGGCGTACAAAACTGGAGTCTTTTGATGTGGAGGATTGAGTTTTTGCACGTGTGCGCGAGGCGCAGAAGATTTTTGCGACCTATACGCAGGAGCAGGTTGACGCCATTTTCCTTGCAGCCGCAACGGCGGCAAACAAGCAGCGTATCCCGCTTGCCAAGATGGCTGTTGAAGAGACGGGCATGGGTGTGGTAGAGGACAAGGTTATTAAGAATCACTACGCCTCCGAGTACATCTACAATGCCTATCGCGACACGAAGACCTGCGGCGTGATCGAGCGCGACGAAGCGTTCGGCACAATGAAGATTGCAGAGCCCATCGGCGTGATCGCAGCGGTTATTCCCACGACCAACCCGACGTCTACGGCGATTTTTAAGACGCTGATTGCACTCAAGACGCGTAATGGCATCATCATCAGCCCGCATCCTCGTGCCAAAGGCTGCACGATTGCAGCGGCGCGTGTGGTATTGGAAGCGGCTGTTGCAGCAGGTGCGCCGGAAGGGATTATTGGATGGATTGACGTGCCTTCGCTGGAACTGACGAACCTGGTGATGAAGGAAGCCGATATTATCCTTGCTACCGGCGGCCCGGGAATGGTGCATGCAGCATATTCCAGCGGCAAGCCTGCTTTGGGTGTCGGCGCAGGCAACACGCCGGCGATTATCGACGAGACGGCGGACATTCTGTTGGCGGTCAACTCGATCATTCATTCCAAGACGTTTGACAACGGCATGATCTGTGCTTCCGAGCAGTCTGTTATCGTGCTGGACAAGGTTTACGATAAAGTCAAGAAAGAGTTTGCCGCACGCGGCTGCTACTTCCTCAATAAGCAGGAGACGGAAAAAGTCAGAAAGACGATCATCATCAATGGCGGTCTCAATGCCAAGATCGTTGGCCAGAAAGCAGCGCATATTGCCGAACTTGCCGGTGTGCAAGTGCCTGAGAGCACAAAAATCCTCATCGGTGAAGTTACCAGCGTTGATATCTCCGAGGAATTTGCGCATGAGAAGCTGTCTCCGGTACTTGCGATGTATCGCGCCAAGGACTTCGACGATGCGATTGAAAAGGCGGATCGCCTGATCGCTGATGGCGGCTTTGGCCATACTTCCAGCGTATATTTGAATGCGCTGACCGAGCGCGAAAAGATCGACCGCTTTGCCGCGCGTATGAAGACTTGCCGTATTCTGGTCAACACGCCTTCTTCTCAGGGCGGTATCGGCGATCTTTACAACTTCAAGCTTGCGCCGTCGCTGACGCTTGGCTGCGGTTCCTGGGGCGGAAACAGTGTCTCGGAGAACGTAGGTGTCAAGCATCTGATCAACATCAAGACCGTTGCCGAGAGGAGAGAGAACATGCTGTGGTTCCGCGCGCCGGAGAAGATTTATATCAAGAAAGGCTGCCTGCCTGTAGCGTTGGATGAACTGCGCACGATGGGCAAAAAGCGCGCGTTTGTTGTAACCGACAGCTTCCTGTTCAACAATGGTTATTCCAAGCCCATTACCGATAAGCTGGATGAGATGGGCATTGTACATGCGACGTTCTACGATGTGGCACCCGATCCCACGCTTGCCTGCGCGATGGATGGTGCCCGTCAGATGAGTGCATTTAAGCCCGACGTTATCATTGCGTTGGGTGGCGGTTCCGCGATGGACGCCGCAAAGATTATGTGGGTGCTCTATGAGCATCCGGAAGCGGACTTCATGGATATGGCGATGCGCTTCATGGATATCAGAAAGCGTGTCTATACCTTCCCGAAGATGGGTCAAAAGGCATATTTCATCGCAGTTCCCACTTCCGCGGGTACCGGTTCGGAGGCTACGCCTTTTGCGGTTATCACGGATGAAAAGACTGGCGTGAAGTATCCGCTTGCTGATTATGAACTGATGCCCAACATGGCGATTGTTGATGTGGACTTCCACATGAATGCGCCCAAGGGACTGACGTCTGCTTCCGGTATTGACGTCATTACCCATGATCTGGAAGCGTATGCTTCGATGATGGCAACGGATTATACGGATTCGTTGGCACTGCAGAGCCTGAAGCTCGTTTTTGAAAACCTGCCGCTTGCTTATGACAATGGCCCCAACGAGCCGCGCGCACGCGAACGTATGGCCAATGCCGCTACAATGGCTGGTATGGCGTTTGCAAATGCATTCCTTGGTGTGTGCCACTCCATGGCGCATAAACTGGGTGCGTTCTATCATCTGCCGCACGGTGTGGCCAATGCGTTGATGATCAATGAGGTTATTCGCTTCAACGCTGCTGAAGTTCCCACCAAGATGGGTACCTTCCCGCAGTACGATCATCCGCATACGCAGGCGCGTTATGCACAGGTTGCCGATTATCTTGGCTTGAAGGGCAAGAACGATGCTGAGAAGGTGGAAAGCCTCGTGGCGGCCATTGAGGAACTGAAGAAGAAGGTTGGTATTAAGCAGACGATTCGTGACTATGGTGTGGATGAAGCTGAATTCCTTGCACGCCTGGACGACATGGTTGAGCAGGCCTTCGATGATCAGTGCACCGGCGCCAACCCGCGCTATCCGCTGATGAGCGAGATGAAACAGATGTACCTGAATGCGTACTATGGCACGCATGAGAAGGTCTGAACGGATAAAAGGCAAGGAGGCAACAGCTATGAATCTTGAAAAAGTCATTGCCGTGCGAACGGACAAAACCGTCTATCGCGATGGTGACAAGGCGATCAAGGTCTTTGACGAAGGGTATTCCAAGGCCAACATCCTGAACGAGGCGCTCAATCAGGCTCGTATCGAGGAAACGGCGCTGAACATCCCGAAAATTCTTGCTGTGACGATGGTTGAAGGCAAGTGGGCGATCGTTTCTGAGTATATTGAGGGCAAAACACTGGATCGGTTGATGAAGGAAGATCCAGCACATTTTGACCAGTATCTGGAGCGCTTTGTTCGCCTGCAAATGCTGGTGCATGCCCAGCAGGCGCCGCAGCTGACACAGCTGAAGGATAAGATGCAGGCGAAGATCAGCCAGACGGAGTTTGATGCTACAACGCGTTATGACCTGCATACGCGCCTTGAAGGCATGCGTACACATAATAAGGTCTGTCATGGCGACTTCAACCCGTCCAACATCATCATTACACCTGATGATGAGGCATACATTCTGGATTGGTCGCATGTTACGCGCGGCAACGCGGCTGCGGATGCAGCGCGAACCTATCTGCTGTTCTGGCTTGCGGGTGATATTACAGGTGCGGAGAAGTACATGGATATGTACTGCAAGCTCAGCGATACGGCCAAGCAGTATGTGCAAAAGTGGCTGCCGATTGTCGCAGCTTCACAAACTGTCAAGGGCAATCCCAAGGAGCGCGAGTTCCTCAACACGTGGGTCAATGTCGTTGACTATCAGTAGGTCAGCGAATCAAGAAGCATCATAAAAGGGGAAGTACATCTGCATGAAAATCACGGTTTGTATTGGAAGTTCCTGCCACATCAAAGGTTCGCGCCAGGTGGTTGAACAGCTGCAAAGCATGATCGCTGAGAATGATCTGAAGGACAAAATTGAGCTTTCCGGCACGTTCTGCATGGGCAATTGCCAAAAGGGCGTTTGTGTGACGGTGGATGATGAGCTGTTCTCCGTATCTCCGGATACGGTCGGCACGTTCTTCCACGATCAGGTTCTGGCGAAACTTGCCTGAACACTGCGTTGGCAATAAGACGAATGAAACAATACCTGATGGGCGGACGGCACGACTTTCATGCCGCCCGCTCTGCTTGATATGGAGGTTCATCGATGACGGAATGTCTGAAACTGAAACGATCCAACTGCAAAAACTGTTATAAGTGTATCCGGCATTGTCCGGTGAAATCGATACGTTTTTCAGCCAATCAGGCAAACATTGTCCCGGAGGAATGCATCCTTTGCGGACGATGCTTTGTCGTCTGTCCGCAGAATGCCAAGCAAATTGCGGATGATACCGAGCGCGTCCGTGTCATGATTCAGTCGGGACAGCCGGTATATGCAAGCCTTGCGCCATCTTTTGTTGCAAATTATGATGGTGTGGGAATTGAAAGCATGAAAAAGGCGCTTAAAGCGCTTGGCTTTGCAGATGCTGAGGAGACGGCGATTGGCGCCGCAGCTGTCAAGACCGAATATGAACGTATGCTTGATACCGGTGCGCATGATGTGTTGATTTCATCTTGTTGTCATTCAGTGAATCTGTTAATTCAAAAGCATTATCCGGGTGCGCTTGCCTATCTTGCCAATGTGGCAACGCCCATGCATGCGCATTGCCTCGATCTGAAAAAGCGATATGAAGGCGCCAAAACGGTGTTCATTGGACCCTGTGTGGCAAAGAAAGATGAGGCACAAAAAAGCGGTGGTGTCGTGGATGCCGTGCTGACATTTGAGGAGTTGACGCGTTGGCTGGAAGCGGAAAAAATCACGCTTGCGCCTGTATCGGATCGCGAAGAAAAATCCAAAACGCGCTTGTTTCCCACAGCCGGCGGCATTATCGATACGATGAAGCGCAATCCGAATTATACCTACATTACTGTAGACGGGCCTGAAAAGTGCATTGCTGCGCTGGAAGATATTGTGACGGGCCGGCTACATAAGTGCTTTATTGAGATGTCGATGTGTACAGGCAGCTGCATCGGCGGTCCCGTAATGGAAAAATATCATAATTCGCCGATGCGCGACTATGTTGCGGTACATGACTATGCCGGCAGCGAAGATTTTGACCTGCCTAAACTGGACGCCGAAGAAATGCGCGGAAATGTAGAATACATTGAGCGCAAGCGCGTCCTTGCCACGCCGGAACAGATTACTGAAATTTTGCGGCGGATGGGTAAGACACGGCCGGAAGATGAGCTCAACTGCGGTTCATGCGGGTATGATACATGTCGCGCTAAGGCGCAGGCAATATTCGAAGGCAAGGCTGACGTTTCGATGTGTCTGCCGTATTTGAAAGAGCGGGCAGAAAGCTTTTCGGACAACATCATTAAGAATACGCCCAATGCCGTTGTTGTGCTCAACGAGGAATTGGAAGTGCAGCAGATCAATGTGGCTGCGCGTAAGATTATGAATATCCGCTCGGCTTCTGATGTGCTCGGCGAACCTGTGATTCGTATTCTTGATCCGAAAGTGTTTATGGAGGTCAAAAAGACCGGCCGCGGCATTGCTGAGCGGCGTACGTATCTGGTAGAATATGATAAGTACGTCGAGCAGACGGTCATGTACGATAGGGAGTACAAGATTCTCATTTTGATCATGCGCGACGTTACAGATGAAGAACTTGCGCATCGCCGTAAAGAGGAAATCAGCCGTCAGACGGTGGATACTGCCGACCGTGTTGTAGAAAAACAGATGCGCATTGTTCAGCAAATTGCCTCGCTTCTTGGGGAAACGGCGGCAGAGACGAAGATTGCCTTGGCCCAGTTGAAGGAGTCGATTCAGGATGAATGATCTTTGCGCAGATATTGGCTGGCGAAGCGCGAATCACTTTGGTGAGCAGTTGTGCGGTGATCACATTGACGTCATTGAGCAGGAGGACGGTACGACGGTTATCGTCTTGGCCGACGGATTGGGCAGTGGCGTTAAAGCCAGTATTTTATCGACCCTGACGAGCAAAATGCTGTCGACAATGGTCTGTGAGGGGCTTTCCATTGAAGAGTGTGTCCGCACGCTTGCTGAGACGCTTCCTGTTTGCTCCGTGCGCAAAGTCGCATATTCGACCTTCACGATGATTCGGCTTGCCGGCAGTGTTGCGGAAATCGTCCAGTATGACAATCCCATGGTGATATTCCTGCGCGATGGACAGGAGTATGATTACGATAAAACCGAGATGAACGTCGATGGTAAGCAAATTTATACTTCGCGTGTAAAATTGCAGGAGGGGGATATCCTCATTGCCATGAGCGACGGTTGTGTTCATGCGGGCGTGGGACGTGTATTGAATTTCGGTTGGAAGCGAAGCGACATCGTGGATTATATGAAGACCTACTATGATGCAGGTTTTACTGCAAAGACGCTTTCAACGGTTTTGCTTGAAGAATGCGTACGCCTTTACGGCGGTGAGCCGGGAGATGATACCAGCGTTTGCAGCGTGCGCATCCGAAAGCGTGCGGCGATTAATCTGTTGTTTGGACCGCCTGCTGATCGGGAAGATAATGATAAGATGATGAGCTTGTTCTTCTCCAAAGAGGGAAAGCATATTGTTTGCGGCGGCACGACGTCTTCCATTGCTGCAAAGTATCTGCACAAAAGCGTACGGGTTGAATTGCAGGCAAGTGATCCGGAAATTCCGCCGATTGCCCATATCGATGGCGTGGATTTGGTGACGGAGGGCGTTATCACAATCAATAAGGTTCTGGAATATGCACGTGATTATCTGGCAGATAATGAGTCCTATGTCAAATGGAGCTATAAGCACGATGGGGCGTCATTAATCAGCAGGCTCCTGTTTGAGGAAGCAACGGACATCAATTTCTTTGTCGGTCGAGCGATCAATCCCGCCCATCAGAATCCCGATCTTCCGATTAATTTCAGTATCAAGATGAATCTTGTTACCGATCTTTCCGCCTGTTTGGAGAAGATGGGTAAGCGTGTCAAGGTCAGTTATTTCTAAATGATTTCACATCCTGCAAGGAGGAAGTATCCAGATGGAGAAGAAAAAAGCTGTACGCAAGTTTGATACGAAAGTTCAGCATTTAAAGTATAAAGTACTGCGCGAAGTTGCACGTCTTGAGTGGAGTGGGACGCTCAAGGAACACTTGCTCGATATTCCAAATATCATTGTGCCTGGCAAAGTGCCTACGATGCGCTGCTGTGTATATAAGGAACGCGCGATTCTGACGGAACGCGTTAAGCTTGCCATGGGACGTGTGGATTCTGACCAAGAGGATAAGAGCGTTATCCGTGTCATTGACATTGCCTGCGATGAATGTCCGGTTGGCGGTTATGAGGTTTCCGAAGCATGCCGCGGCTGTTTGGCGCATCGTTGTGAGGACGTATGCCGCCGTGGTGCGATTACCTTTGATGAGAATCAGAAAGCGCATATTGATAAGTCCAAATGCATTGAATGCGGCATGTGTGCACGCGTATGTCCCTACGGTGCAATTTTAAATCACAAGCGTCCCTGCGAACGCGCATGCAAAGTCGGCGCCATTTCGATGGGTGAAACCAAAGAGGCG